>NZ_SMJW01000018.1 GCF_004348335.1 Actinomadura bangladeshensis
TCACGTCCGGCGGGACGGGACGGGACCAGCGGAACCGCACCCACCCCACCTTGGGGAGGCGCACCGCACCCGTGCGGCGCGACAACCGCCGCACCTCCCACGCCCGGCCCCGCACCCCCACGATCCGGAAGCCCTCATGCACCCCCGCCTTACGCCACGTAGGGCGCCGATGCGTACCCGCGAAGAAGTTCGCCATCGCCTGCGCGTAATCCCTGAGCGCCTGCTGCTGCACCGTCTGCGAACCCGCCGCCAGCCACCCGAACTCCGCGCGAGCCTCGGTCAACTGCCGCGCCTGCACGACATACCCCGGCGCCGGGCCCCGCCGCGGCGTCCACCAGGAGTGCTGCTCCACCGCCAGATTCCACACGAACCGCGCATGCCCGCAATGCTCCAGCAGCCCCGCCTCCTGGGCAGGGGTCGGACACAACCGGTACCGGGACACGCCCGCACCCTACCGACCGCCACCGACAAAACCCAGAGAGTCATCATGCTCCGGCACTCCGCATTTCCTCCCCGCCCTCAAGGCGGCGACCATGCCCTCCACGAGCGCCCGGTAACGATGCGTGCTCTCATCCGGCCGATGGCAATGTGAAGGACTTTGCATTAGCAAGAGGGCCGTCTAATCATTCGGTGCGCAGGGTGGGCTCGGCCCGGACGGGCGAGTCGTCGGCGGCGTCCGGGATGAACGGGATCACGAACGCGTACTCGGCCAGCACCGCCTCGGGCACCTCTCCCGACTCGCCGAACGCGGCGATCTCGCCCCAGCACGGCGAGCCGAGCGAGCCGCTGCGGTGCCGCACCGACAGCCCGGCGCACAGGTTGGCGAACCGGAGCCGCTCGGCGAGCGGGAGGCCGGCGAGCGTGCCGAACACGAACCCGGCGGCGAACACGTCGCCCGCGCCGGTCGGGTCGAGCGCCTCCACCGGCAGGGCGCCGACCTCGGCCCGTTCCCCCGTCCGCGCGTCGATGGCGATCGCGCCGTCCCCGCCGCGCTTCACCACGACCACCGGCACGCGCTCGGCGAGCGCCTCGGCCGCGGCGGCCGGGGTGCCCGTCCGGGTGTAGGCCATCGCCTCGGCGGCGTTCGGCAGGAACACGTCCACGTGCGCGAGCCGGTCCAGGACCTCGGCCGGCCAGGCGCCGGTGTGGTCCCAGCCGAGGTCGCCGAACACCAGCGCGCCGTGCCGGCGCATCTCGGGCGCCCACGGCGGCACCGGGCGGTCGACGTCCACGAAGCACGCCCGCGCGTCCGGCGGCGGGCCGCCGAGGTCGTCGGGCGGGGACGGGACGGGTTTGACGAAGGTCACCATGCTGCGGTCGGAGTCGTAGGCCAGCGACACGGTGACGGGCGTGGACCAGCCGGGCACCCGCCGCGACGGCCCGAGGTCGACGCCCTCCTGCTCGGCGAGGGTGCGCCACAGGTAGGCGCCGAACATGTCGTCGCCGAACGGCGCCGCCAGCCCGACCCGCAGGCCGAGCCGGCTCATCGCGACCGCGATGTTGGCGACGCCGCCCGGCGCCGAGCCGAGCCCGTCGGTGACGATCTCGGTGCCGGGCGGCGGCAGTCCCGGCAGCCCGGTGAAGATCATGTCCATGAAGACCTGGCCGGACAGGAACACGTCCAGCCGCCGGCCGTCCCCGCCGGTGCGCAGCCGGTCCCCCGCCGGCTCCCGCTCCGCGCAGGGGTCGGCGAGGGACGGCTCGGGCGGCCGGCCCGTCGCGGTCTCCTGAGTCACGAGGCCCCCCGTGGCGAGGCGTGGGCGAGATCTGCCGGACCCTAGCCCCCGCCTCGGACGTTCTTACCTTGGAACGTACAACCGGATGTCGTCCACCTGCGCCTTCCCCTCGTAGAAGTTCATGTGCGGGTCACCGATCATGAACCGGTCCGGGTAGGCGGATCCGGCGGGCCAGGTGTCGCGGTCCACGAGGGTGCCGCCCGGCCCCTGCCACGTCCAGTCGGCGTTGAAGCGGCCGTCGTACTCGTCCGGGCGCTGGTTGTAGTGCCAGATCGGCTCGCCGTCCTGCACGAACGCGCGCGTGTAGCGGAAGGTGGCGCGGCCCACGTGCGCGAAGACGCCCGACATCTCCATCGTGTAGGCGCCGCCGCGGCGCTCGATCGCGAACGTGTAGGGCTCGCGCGGCAGCAGCTCGGGCCGCAGGTCGACGGTCGAGACGATCGCGCCGCCCTTGCGGAGCCCGCACTCGCTCTCCATCAGGTACTCGGTGCCGGGCATCGCCGCGTACCGGCGGTCGTCGGTCATGAAGATCGCGTTGACGCCGTTGCCGGTCCCGGCCTGGTACGGCTCGTACTCGCCGGTCGCCGGGTTGCAGTAGAGCAGGCCCTTTCCGGTGTACTTGTAGCGGTTGTAGCCGTCCATGGCGACCTTGCGGTGGCCGTGGACGAAGACGTTGTTGTGCGGCGCGACCTGCCGGTAGTCCATGATCGACATGTAGTAGAAGCCGTTGGAGTCGGTGCGGACGTCGGCCCACGCGCACTCCGGCCGGGAGAAGTCGCCGCCCGACGCCCACGGGAAGTTGGTCTTGCAGCCCTCCGGCGAGTAGCCGTTGACGCGCCCGTCCGGGTAGTCCCACAGTCCGTTGCGCTGCCCGCCGAAGTCGAGGCCGCGCAGCGTCATCTCGACGCGGTACTCGGCGGGCAGGTCGCGGGTGGAGCGGATCACGACGCCCGCCTGGTGCGCGGGCTCGTCGATGCGCGCGACGCCCTTGCCGGACGTGAGCGTCGGCGGCGCGTCCGGGCGCCCGTCGCCGTCGGCGTCCCGCGCGGCCAGCTCGGCGGTGAGCCAGCCGCGCGTCCCGAACGTGAACGACTGCCGGTAGGTCTTCATCTTCGCGAGCTGCGCGCGGAACGCCGGCCCGCCCACGGTGTCGAAGTAGGCGCCGTCGTTGTCGTACATGTCGACGTTGTAGGGACTGGACGGGCCGTCACCGTCCGGCCGCCACGGCACCTTCCCGCTGTCCAGGTGCCGGTTGAACGGCTCGGCCGCGACGAGCCGCCACCCCGGGCGGGCGCCGGGCGGGCCGGTGCCGGGACCGTCGGCGCCGTGGGCCGGGACCGTGCAGAGGGTCGCGGGCAGGACCAGGGGAAGCGCCAGAGCCAGGGCGCCGCGTGCGAGATTCCTCATGGCGCGACCGTAGGCGGGGCCACCGCACGCCGACCACGGCAAACATCGCCAAAGTGGTATTGACCAGTCAGCGTAATCGGACATACGGTGTGCAGCCACAGGAACAACGCCCTGGGAGGTGAACGGCGTGCCATCCGCCGGTGAAGCGCGGTCCGGGAGCACGAAACGGCAAGCGGTGCGCCGCGAGCTCGTCGCCATGCTGGACGG
Organism: Actinomadura bangladeshensis; assembly: GCF_004348335.1. GTDB lineage: Bacteria > Actinomycetota > Actinomycetes > Streptosporangiales > Streptosporangiaceae > Spirillospora > Spirillospora bangladeshensis. Next base: position 3,351 of record NZ_SMJW01000018.1, read on the forward strand.
CCTGGACGCGGGGGACGTCCTGCCGTCCGAGCGCCGGCTCGCCGCCGAGCTCGGCGTCTCCCGGCCCACCCTGCGGCAGGCCATCGACGGGCTCGTCGCCGACGGGCTGCTCGAGCGGCGGCACGGCAGCGGCACCTACGTGGCCGAACCCCGGATCGCGGTGTCGCTGACCATGACGTCGTTCACCGAGGACATGATCAGGCGGGGCATGAAACCGGGCGGCCGCGTCCTGTCCTTCCGCACCGAGACCGCGGGGGCGCGGATCGGCAGGCGGCTCGCGCTCCCGCCCGAGGAAGAGGTATTTACCATTCGGCGGCTCCGGCTCGCCGACGGGGCGAGCATGGCCATCGAGACCCTCTACCTGCCGCGGGCGCTGCTGCCGGGCCTGCGGCGGCACGACCTGGAAGGGCAGTCGTTCTACGACCTGCTGCGCAGCGGCGGCATCGTGATCGCCTCGGGCACCGAGACGATCGAGCCGACCGTCACCACCGCCGAGGAGGCCGCCGAGCTCGGGGTGCCCGTGCACACGCCGGCCTTCCTCTTCGAGCGCGTCACCAGGGACGCGGGCGGGCGGCCCCTCGAATACGTCAGATCCGTCTACCGCGGCGACCGCTACCGGCTGGAACTCGACCTCCGGCCGCCGGCGCACTGACCGTCCACCACCCCCCGGGAAGTGAGGCGACTTCACATGGACGTCATCAAGGACATCCTCACCTTCCTGGCCGACAACGTGTTCGGCCAGGTCCCCATCCTCATCGGGCTCATCACGCTGATCGGCCTGATCCTGCAGCGCAAGCGCTTCGAGGACGTCTTCGCGGGCGCCCTGCGCGCCACCATCGGCGTCGTCATCCTGTTCATCGGCGTGGAGGTGTTCACCGGCGGGCTGACCAGCTTCCAGACCGTCCTCGCCAGCGCGATGGACACGACCCCGCCGAAGGCCGACAACACCCTCGCCGACTTCCTCACCCAGCAGGGCGGCACCGTCGCGCTCGTCATCACGGTCGCGTTCCTGGTGCACGTGCTGGTCGTCCGGCTCTTTCCGGCGGCCCGCTACCTGTACCTGACCGGGCACCTGATGTTCTGGATCAGCACGGTGACGGTCGCGTCGCTGGTGACGATCGCGCCGGACGCCGACCAGCTCACGCTGGTGCTGTGCGGGGCCGGGTTCGTCGCCGCGTACTGGACGCTCCAGCCGCTGTGGATGCGCCCGCTGATGCGCCGCGTCATGCCGGACGACCGGTTCGGGTTCGCGCACACCAGCTCGCTCGCCTGCCTGATCACCGGCTACGCCGCGCGCCCGCTCGGCAGCAGGGAGAAGCACGACACCGAGAAGCTGAAGCTGCCCCGCCAGCTGTCGTTCTTCAAGGACGTCAACGTCAGCACCGCGCTGATCATCACGGTGATCATGCTGGTCGGGGTCGCGCTCGCCGACGACGGCGTGGTGACCAAGGCCGCCGCGGAGATGGACGACAAGCTGTCCCCGTGGGTGTGGGCGATCCTGGTCGGCCTCAGGTTCGCGGGCGGCATCGCGATCCTGCTGTTCGGCGTGCGGATGTTCCTCGGCGAGATCGTCCCCGCGTTCAAGGGGTTCAGCGACCGGGTCATCCCCGGCACCCGCCCCGCGCTGGACGCGCCGACCGTGTTCCCCGTCGCGCCGACCGCCGTCATGGTCGGGTTCGTCGCGTCCACGGCGGTGTTCCTGGTCTGCCTCGGGGTGTTCGCCGGGATCGGGTGGTTCACCCTCGCCCCGCCCATGATCATGCTGTTCTTCGTGGGCGGCGCCGCGGCGCTGTTCGGCAACGTGGTGGCGGGCTGGCGCGGCGCCGTCCTCGGCGGCGTGATCACCGGCCTGATCCTCGCGGTCGGGCAGGCCGTCACCTGGGACCTGTACGAGAAGACCGCGCCCGAGCTCGCCACCCTCGCCGACCCCGACTGGTACGCGATCGCGTGGCTGCTGAAGGCCGCGGAGCCGGTCGCCGGCGGCAGCGCCGTCTGGCTGGTGCCCGCCGTCGCGCTCGCCGCCATGGTGGCGACGCTGCTGCTCCTCGGCCGCGCCGACAAGCGCCGGGCGGCCGTGGCGGACGCGGACGGGGACGCGGACGGGGACGCCGCGCCCGAGGGCACGGCCCCCGCGAAGGCCTGACCGAACCGACCGAGAGAGAAGAACCGAGATGGCACTGGACCGGCAACTGGAGATCCTCGCGGTCTGCGGCGTCGGCATGGGCTCCAGCCTGATGCTGAAGATGACCGCCGAGGACGCCCTGCGCTCGCTCGGCGTGGAGGCGCGGGTGGAGAACACCGACGTGTCCACGGCGCGCGGGATGTCCCCCGACGTGGTGATCGGCCAGGGCATGCACACCGGCGAGATCGCCGACCTCGCACCGGTGGTGATCACGATCAGCGACTTCCTCGACAAGGAGGGTCTCGAAGCGCAGCTCAGGGAGCGCCTCACCGAGCAGGGATGGCTGCCGTGACGCCTCATTCTGAGGGGGCGTCCCCCCAGACCCCCCGGCAACCGCCCTTGGTGATCGCGGCGACCGACGGCGTCCGCGCGGCGGACTGGCGGGAGGCCGTCCGGGAGGCGGCCTCCGCGCTGGTCGGCGCTGGTACGGCGGGCGAGGGCTACCCGGACGCGTGCGTCCGGGTGGTCGAGGAGAACGGCCCGTACATCGTGCTGACCAAGGGGCTGGCGCTGGTGCACGCGCGGCCGGAGGAGGGCGGGCTGGCGGTCGGCGTCGGCGCGACCCGGCTGGCGGCGCCGGTCGAGTTCGGCCATCCCGACAACGACCCCGTCGACCTGCTCCTCGCGTTCTGCACGCCCGAACCGGACGCGCACGTCGGCGTCCTGTCCGCGCTGGCGCGGGCGCTGTCGGGCGGCCTGGCCGACCGGCTCCGCGCCGCGTCCGGCGGGGAGGACCTGGCCCGCGCCCTGAAGGAGGCCGTGCCCGATGCCTGATGCGGCGTCCTCCGTCGGGCGGCCCTCCGGCCCCCGCGGTGCGGGGCCGGCCTTCCCCGACCGGGTGCGGGCCCTGCTGGACGACCTCGACGCGGCCTCGGGCGCGGCGATCGACGCCGCCGCCGCGCTGGTCCTGGACTCGGTCGAGGCCGGCGGGATCGTGCACGTCGCCGGTGCGGGGCACTCCCTCGCGATGGTGTGCGAGACGTTCTACCGGGCCGGCGGGCTCGCCGCCGTCCGCCCGATCTGGGACCCGCGCGTCGTCCCGCTCGACGGCGCGGTGCGCAGCACCCGCGCCGAGCGGGAGGCGGGGGCGGGCCGCGCCGTGGTCGAGGCGGCGGCGCCGGCCCCGCCGGACGCGGCGGTGGTGTTCTCCACCAGCGGCCGCAACCCCTACCCCGTCGAGGTGGCGGCGGAGTGCCGGTCGCGGGGCGTGCCGGTCGTCGCGGTGACCTCGGCGCGGGCGGCGGGGGGCGCGGCGGCGCGGACGGCGACGGCGCTGGCCGACCATGCCGACATCGTGCTGGACACCTGCGTCCCGCCCGGCGACGTGCTGCATCCGGCGGCGGCGCCGCGCACCGCCGCGGCCTCCACGATCCTCGCCGCGTACGCGTGGTCGCGGGTGCTGGCCGCGCTGGACGACCTCGCGGCGGAGCGCGGCGCGGAGCCGCCCCGGTGGACGAGCGCGAACGTCCCCGGCGGCGACGAGGTGAACGCCGCGCTGCTCGCCCGGTACCGGCACCGCGTCCCCGAGCTGACCGGGGACGAATAGCCGCGAACCTGGGCTCTTCCTGCGGCGTTTCGCATATGGCCCGGCTCGCTCCCTATGACATGATGCGTGGCTACCATCGGACAGAACGAGGAGCGAGATGACGACACGACCGACCGAGGACGACCTTCATGCGCTGTTCACCCGCGCGGACCTCGGCGGCGACCAGAGGCTCGACCTGATGGAGTTCACGCTCGTCCTGGACGAGCTCGGACTCGCCTGGACGCGGGCCGAGACGCAGGACAGGTTCGAGCGGGCGGACGGCAACCTCGACGGGTTCATCTCCTACGAGGAGTTCCGCGCGATCATGGAGTCCCAGGGCTGGGCCGAGGGCCCGCTGCCCGGCGCCCGCGCCTGACGGGCGGCTGACGCACGGGCCCGCCGGCACGTCCGGCGGGCCCGTTTCCGTCGCGCGGGTCAGACCCGGCGGCCGCGCAGCTCCCGGTACCGGCGCACGAGCGCGGCGGTCGACGGGTCGGGCGCCCGGGCCGGCGGCTCGTCCGAGGTGAGCGCGGGCGCGAGGTCCATCGCCATGACCTTGCCGAGCTCGACGCCCCACTGGTCGAAGGAGTCGATGCCCCAGATCGTCCCCTCGACGAACACGATGTGCTCGTAGAGGGCGACGAGCGACCCGAGGGTCTTCGGGGTGAGCCTCGGCACGAGGATCGTGCTGGTCGGCCGGTTGCCGGGCATGACCTTGTGCGGGACGACCGCGGCGGGCGTCCCCTCGGCGGCGATCTCCTCGGCGGTCTTGCCGAACGCGAGCGCCGACGTCTGCGCGAGCATGTTCGCGGTCAGCAGGTCGTGCATGCCCGCCGGCCCGTCGACGGCGGGGTCGGCGAACGGCTCGGCGAAGCCGATGAAGTCGGCGGGCACGAGCCGGGTGCCCTGGTGCAGCAGCTGGTAGAAGGCGTGCTGGCCGTTGGTGCCGGGCTCGCCCCAGAAGATCTCGCCGGTCTGCGCGACGACCGGCGCCCCGTCGGCCCGCACCGACTTGCCGTTGGACTCCATCGTGAGCTGCTGGAGGTAGGCGGGGAAGCGGGCGAGCCGCTGGCTGTAGGGCAGCACGGCGCGGGTCTGCGCGCCGAAGAAGTCGGTGTACCAGACGCCGAGCAGCCCCATGATCACCGGCATGTTCGCCTCGAACGGCGCGGCGCGGAAGTGCTCGTCGATCTCCCGGAACCCGGCGAGCATCTCGCGGAACGCCTCGCCGCCGATCGCGATCATCAGGGACAGGCCGATGGCGCCGTCGAAGGAGTACCGGCCGCCGACCCAGTCCCAGAAGCCGAACATGTTGGCGGTGTCGATGCCGAAGTCGGCGACCCGCTCGGCGTTGGTGGAGACCGCGACGAAGTGCCGCGAGACGGCCTTCTCGTCGCCGAGCCGCTCGGTCAGCCACTGCCGCGCGACCTTGGCGTTGGTGAGCGTCTCCAGCGTCCCGAACGTCTTGGAGCTGATGACGAAGAGGGTCTGCTCGGGGTCGAGCCCGGCGAGCTTCCCGACGATGTCGGCGGGGTCGATGTTGGAGACGAACCGGCAGGAGATGCCCGCGTCGGCGAAGTCGTGGAGGGCCTCGTAGGCCATCGCGGGGCCGAGGTCGGACCCGCCGATGCCGATGTTGACGACGGTCGTGATGCGCTTGCCGGTGAAGCCCGTCCACTCGCCCGAGCGGACCCGCCCGGAGAAGTCGGCCATCTTGTCGAGGACGGCGTGCACGTCCCCGGCGACGTCCTGCCCGTCCACGGTGAGGGGCTCGCCGGGCGGGAGCCGCAGCGCCGTGTGCAGGACGGCGCGGTCCTCGCTGACGTTGATGCGCTCCCCCGTGAACATCGCCTCGATCCTGGCGCGCAGCCCGGCCCGCTCGGCGAGCGCCGTGAGCAGCCTCAGCGTGTCCCCCGTGGCGCGGTGCTTGGAGTAGTCCAGGTGGAGGTCCCCCGCGGTCACCGTCATGCGGTCGACGCGCCCCGGATCGTCCGCGAACAGGTCGCGCAGGTGCCGGCCGGCGAGCGCGGCGTGGTGCTCGGCCAGCGCGGACCACTCCGGCGACTCGGTGATATCTGCCATTGCCTCTCTCATCTCCTCGCGGGGCGGGCGCGCACTCCCCCGGCACCGTCCCCACGGCGATCATAGGTCGACCGCGCGTGACCGTATCAGGGTCGTCCGCCGCCGCGCAGGCGACCGCCCCGGATGGCGGCGGCCGCCCCGCCGCCGAGTAGGGTCGCCGCCACGGCGCCGGCCCCCTCCGGGGCCGGCCGCGGGACGAGGAGCACGATGAGCGACGGCATCACCCGGATGTTCGACCTGACCCCGCTCGGCGAGGACTCCTTCCTCGCGACCTCACCGTCGGTGGGGCGGCCGAGGCTGTTCGGCGGGCAGGTCGCCGGGCAGAGCCTGCGGGCCGCGTGCCTGACCGCGGGCGGGCGCCCGCCGCACTCGCTGCACGCCTACTTCATCCGCCCGGGCACGCCGGACGAGCCGCTGGTGTTCGACGTGGCCCGCACCCGCGACGGCCGCTCGTTCTCGACCCGGCACGTCACCGCGAGCCAGGGCGGCAAGCCGATCCTGGAGCTGATCGCCTCCTTCCACGGCCCGGAGGACCGCTTCGACTGGCAGGTGGACCCGCCCGCGGACGTGCCGGGCCCGGAGGGGCTGGCGGAGCCGGTGCTCCCGTCGTTCTTCCGGCATCCCGTCGGCTTCGACATCCGGGTGGTGAACCCGCCCGGCGGCGACGAGTTCCCGATGACCCACCCGTTCTGGATCCGGGCGTCCGAGCCGGTCGGCGACGACCCGGCCCTGCACGCGTGCCTGGTCGCCTACCTGTCCGACATGGCGGTGGTCAGCAGCGCCCGCGCGCCCGGCTCGCCGAGGCGCCTCGCCACCGCCGTGACGCTGGACCACGCCATGTGGTTCCACCGCCCGCCGCGCGTCGACCAGTGGCTGCTGTACTCGGTGGACCCGGTCACCAACCACGGCGCCCGCGGCCTGGCCCGCGGAACGCTCCACACGGCGGACGGCACCCTGCTGGCGTCGGTGGCCCAGGAGGCCCTCCTGCGCCCCGAGTCCTGACCCGGGGTCGGGCGCCGGCGAGGACCAGCGCGCCGCGGGGCCCGATGGCGTCGCAAAACGCGCCGAGGGCGGGGCCGCCGAACGCGCCGGACGCGGCGCCGGACGGCAGCGGGCCGGGGCCGTGGCCCACAGCCGGTGGTGGTGGTGATGGCGCAGCGAACGCAGCATCACCGGAATCGCCGAGGTCCTTCTCCCTCAAGGTCACACCAAAGGGTGGTGAACGCCGGGTCGATCAGGAGCGTTCCGGACCAAGAAGGGATGCGAGATTCATCACGTTTGCCCAGGTAGGCAGCAGGATGGGCGGCGAGGCGCGGGAACCCCGTCGGCGCCGGGGCTAGGCTCGCCCTCGGCCGCCGCGGGGCGGACGGATCACGATCGGGGTGGGACCGGGTGAGCGAGCGGGCGTTCTGGGTGGGCACGTACACCGGCGGGGCCGGGGACGGCGCCGGGATCTACCGCATGACGCGGCGCGCCGGCGGGGCCCTGGACGCGCTGGAGCTCGCGGCCGAGGCGGTGAACCCGTCCTACGTGGCGGTGCACCCCGGCAAGGACGTCCTCTACGCGGTGCGCGAGGAGGACGAGGGCGGAGTCGCCGTCTACCAGGCGACCGGTGCCGGGCTGCGGGAGATCGGGCGGCGCGGGGCCGGAGCGCTCCCCTGCCATCTGTCGGTGGCACCGGACGGTGCGCACCTGGTCGTCGCCGACTACGGGTCCGGGACGGTCCGGGCGTATCCCCTCGACGGCGACGGCGGGTTCGCCGGCGACGCCGACGCGGCCGAGGGCCACGGCGGCGGCCCGCGCACCGACCGGCAGGAGGGCCCGCACGCCCACATGACCGCGCACGCGCCGGACGGGACCGTGCTGACCACCGATCTCGGCGCCGACCTCGTCCGCTCGTTCCGGATCGAGGACGGCGCCCTGCGGCTCGCCGGGGAGACGCGGCTGCCGGCCGGGTACGGCCCGCGCCACCTGGTGGTCCACCCGGGCGGGTACGTGCACGTGCTGACCGAGCTGGCCGCGGCGGTGCTCGTCCTGCGCCCGATCGACGGGTACGCGGCCCTCGAGGTGGTCGCGGAGTCGCCCGCGACGGCCGGCCCGGCCGGCGACCCGGCGCAGGGCGCGGCGATCAAGCTGGGGGACGGCGGCCGGTTCGCCTACACCTCGATGCGCGGCACCGACGTGGTGACGGCCCACCGGGTGCGGGACGGCGGCGCGGCGCTCGAACCCGTCGCCGACGTCCCGTCCGGCGGGCACTGGCCGCGCGACCTGCACGTGGACGGCGAGTGGATGCACGTCGCGAACGAGCGGAGCGGCACGATCACGACGTTCCGCATCGGCGGGAACGGCGTTCCGGAGCCGGTGGGCGCGGCCCTGAGCGTCCCGTCGCCGGTGTGCGTCGTCCCCGCTTGACCGACGCGGCCTGACCGGCGTTTCCCGCGGAGGCTCACGGGCACGTCCCGGTCAATAGGCCGGACACTCAGGGAGCATCCCGACATGACGACGATCGCCACGACCAACCCCGCGACGGGCGAGGTCGAGAAGACCTTCGACGCGCTGACCGACGAGGAGGTCGACCGGCGCATCGCGCGGGCGGCGGAGACCTTCGCCTCCTATCGCCGTACCCCGCTGGAGCAGCGCGCGGAGTGGATGAACGAGGCGGCCGGCATCCTCGACCGGGAGTCCGAGCAGATCGGCGCGATGCTCACCACGGAGATGGGCAAGACGCTGAAGGCCGCCGGGGCGGAGGCGCGCAAGTGCGCGGCCGCGTGCCGGTTCTACGCCGCGCACGCGGCGGAGTTCCTCGCCGACCGGCGCCCCGCCGAGCCGGGCGACGTGGGGGCGTCCGACGCCTACGTCCGCTACGAGCCGCTCGGGCCGGTGCTGGCGGTCATGCCGTGGAACTTCCCGCTCTGGCAGGTGGTCCGCTTCGCGGCGCCGGGCCTGATGGCGGGCAACGTCGGGCTGCTGAAGCACTCCTCGAACGTGCCGCAGACGGCGCTGTTCCTGGAGGACCTGTTCCGCCGCGCCGGGTTCCCCGAGGGCGCGTTCCAGACGCTGCTGATCGGCTCGGCCGAGGTGGAGCGGGTGCTGCGCGACCCGCGGGTGAAGGCCGCGACGCTGACCGGCAGCGAGCCCGCCGGGCGGTCGGTCGCCTCGATCGCCGCGGACGAGATCAAGCCGACGGTGCTGGAGCTCGGCGGCAGCGACCCGTTCGTCGTGATGCCGTCCGCCGACATCGAGGCGGCGGCGCGGACGGCGGCGGAGTCGCGGTGCCTCAACAACGGGCAGAGCTGCATCTCGGCGAAGCGGTTCATCGTGGACATCGGCTGCGCCGACGAGTTCGAGCGGCTGTTCGTGGCGAACATGCGCGCGCAGAAGGTCGGGGACCCGATGGACGACGCGACCGACGTCGGCCCCCTCGTCAGCGAGCAGGGCCGCGCCGAGGTCGAGGAGCTGGTCGCGGACGCGGTGGAGAAGGGCGCGACGGTGCTGTGCGGCGGGCGGCGCCCGGACGGGCCGGGCTGGTTCTACCCGCCGACCGTGGTCTCGGGGGTGACGCCCGAGATGCGCATGTACCACGAGGAGGTCTTCGGGCCGGTCGCCTCGCTGTTCCGGGTGCGCGGGGTGTCGGAGGCGGTGGAGGTCGCGAACGCGACGGGCTTCGGGCTCGGCTCCAACGCCTGGACGCGGGACGGCACCGAGCGGGACCGGTTCGTCCGGGAGCTGGACGCCGGGCAGGTCTTCATCAACGGCAAGACGACCTCGTACCCGGAACTGCCGTTCGGCGGGGTGAAGCGCTCCGGCTACGGCCGCGAGCTGTCGGCGGACGGCGTGCGCGCGTTCTGCAACGCCAAGACCGTGTGGGTCGGCTGACCCCGCCTCACAGCTCCACGTGCCGGCCGACGCCGGCCTCGCGGGCGCGCTCGACGATGACGGAGGCGGCGGCCGTGTCCTGCACGCCGATGCCGACGCTGTTGTAGAAGACGATGTCGCCGAGGTCCTCCCGGCCGGGGGCCAGGCCCGCGACGATGGGCCCGAGCGGCCGCACCTCCGCCGGGCTCAGGTACCCGGCGCGGACGGCGGCCACGACGGGGCCTGCGTGCTCCAGCGCGGTCGGCACGTCGTCCACGACGACGGCGGCGGCGCGCGTCAGGACCTCGTCGTCGACCTCCGTCCGGTCCGGGGCGAACGATCCGACGCTCAGCACCGTGCAGCCGGGGTCGAGCCACGCGCCGAGGACGACCGGCTCCACGCTGGTGGTGGCGGTGACGACGATCTCCGCTCCCTCGACCGCCGCCCGGACGGACGCCGCCCGCTCGACCGGTAGGCCCACCTCGTCGGCGAGCCCGGCGGCGACGGTGCAGGTGTCCGGGTGGCGGCAGGCCACCGCCACCCGGCCGAGCGGCCGGACCGCCGCCAGCGCCCGGACGTGCGCGCGCCCCTGGACGCCGCAGCCGATCACCGCGAGGCGGGACGCGCCCGGCGCGGCGAGGTGGTCGGCGGCCACCGCGCTCGCCGCCGACGTGCGCAGCGTCGTGACCGCCTCCCCCTCGATGATCGCGACGGGGCGGCCGTCGATCGCGTCCTGGACGGTGACGAGCGCGGCGACGGTCGGCAGCCCGCGCGCCGCGTTTCCGGGGTTGACGCTGCCGAACTTGGCGACGGCGCCGGTACCGGGCAGGCGCGAGACGTAGCTGAACGCGACGTCGCCGTCCGGGCCGTCCAGCAGCACCCGCGGCGCGAGCCGCGCCTCCTTGCGGCCGAGCGCGCCGAACGCCGCCCGCTGCGAGGCGATCGCCGCCGGCAGGTCGAACACCGCGCGCACCTCGGCGCCGGACAGCAGCAGGACATCGGCCATCCTGCGATCTTCGCGAGCGGGCGGCGGCGCTGTCGAGAGGAAAAGGGCAAGCGGTTCTTACCGATCACTACATGAGATCGCATGCTCGACCGCCTCGACGGCCGGCCGGCGCGATGGCCGGGGGCGGCCTCCCGGTGGTGGCGCTGCGGCGCCAGCCCCCTGCCGACCGACGGGAACACGGCGCGTTCGCCTCCCCCGCAGACGCCCTCAATACATGCTCAGTCGTGTCTCGGCCGTTTGGACACCAGCGTCAGGACGTCGTACTTGGCGACCGAGGCGCCCTCCTGGTTGGTGACGTCGGTGTCCCAGCGGACCTCGCCGTAGTCCGCGCCCTCGCGCGGGCTGATCTGCTTTGCGGTGAGGGTGACGGTCAGCTCGTCGCCCGGCTTGACCGGAGTGAGGAACCGCAGCCTCTCCAGCCCGTAGTTGGCCAGGACGGGCCCGGGGGACGGCTCGACGAACAGCCCGGCCGCGAACGACACGACGAGGTAGCCGTGCGCGACGCGCCCGCCGAAGAACGGGTTCGCCTTCGCGGCCTCCTCGTCGGTGTGGGCGTAGAAGGTGTCGCCGGTGAACTCGGCGAAGTGCTCGACGTCGTCGAGGGTGACCGTGCGTGGGCCGCCGACGGCGGTGTCGCCGACGCACAGGTCCTCCAGGTACTTGCGGAACGGGTGCTCGTCGGTGACGGTCCGGTCGGTGCCGGGCACCCAGCGCCCGGTGATCGAGGTGAGCATCGCGGGCCCGGACTGGACGGCGGTGCGCCGCATGTGGTGCACGACCGCGCGGATGCCGCCCATCTCCTCGCCGCCGCCGGCGCGGCCGGGGCCGCCGTGGACGAGCGGCGGCAGCGGCGACCCGTGCCCGGTCGACTCGCCCGCGTCCTCGGTGTTCAGCACGAGCAGGCGCCCGTGCCAGGGCGCGGTGCCGAGGACGACGTCGCGGGCGAAGCCGGCGTCGCCGGTCACCACCGAGCCGGCGAGGCTGCCGCGTCCGCGCGCGGCCAGCTCGACGGCCTCGTCCGCCCCCTCGTACGGGATCAGCGTGCTGACCGGGCCGAACGCCTCCACTTCGTGCGGCTCGGCGCGGGCGGCGTCGTCGGCGCGCAGCAGCACCGGCGAGATGAACGCGCCGCGCTCGGCGTCCGCGCCGACGACGTCGACGTGCTCCGGGTCGCCGAAGACCGGGCGGCCGGCGTCCATGAGGGCCTTGAGGGAGCGCCGCACCTCCTCGCGCTGGCCGAGGGTGGCGAGGGCGCCCATCCGGACGTCCGGGTCCGCCGGGTTCCCGACGGTGACCTTCGCGAGCCGGTCGCGGACGGCCTCGGCCACGTCGTCCATCAGCGCGGCGGGCACGAGCGCGCGGCGGATCGCGGTGCACTTCTGGCCCGCCTTCACCGTCATCTCCGTGACGAGCTGCTCGACGTAGAGGTCGAACTCCTTCGTGCCGGGCGCGGCGTCCGGGCCGAGGATCGAGCAGTTCAGCGAGTCGGCCTCGGCGTTGAACCGGACCGCGTTCCCGGCGACCGCCGGGTGGGTGCGCAGCAGCCGGGCCGTGGACGCCGACCCGGTGAACCCGACGATGTCCTGCTCGGTGAGGTGGTCCAGGAGGTCGCGCGGCTCGCCGCAGACCATCTGCACGGTGCCCTCGGGCAGGAGGCCCGACTCGACGATCAGCTCGACCAGCCGGGCCGTCAGGTAGGCGGTCTGGCTCGCCGGCTTGATGAGACTCGGCACCCCGGCGAGGAAGGCGGGCGCGAGCTTCTCCAGCGGCCCCCAGACCGGGAAGTTGAACGCGTTGATCTGCACCGCGACGCCCCGCGACGGGGTGCACAGGTGCTGGCCGACGAACGTCCCGCCCTTGCCGAGCGGCTCCACGTCCCCTTCGATCAGCAACCGGTCGTTCGGCAGCTCCCGCTTCCCCCTGCTCGCATAGCCGAACAGGACGCCGATGCCGCCGTCCACGTCGAACCTCGCGTCGTGCAACGTCGCGCCCGTCCGCGCCGACAGCGCGTACAGCTCGGCGCGGTGCTCCCTCAGGTGCGAGGCGAGCGCCTTCAGCAGCGCCGCCCGCTGGTGGAACGTCAGCTCGCGCAGCACCGGGCCGCCGACCGCCCGCCCGTACTCCAGTGCGGCCCCCATGTCGACGCCCGACGACGAGATCCGGGCGATCTCCTCCCCCGTGACGGCGTCGTGCAACGGCACGCCCTCCTCGTCGGGAGCACGCCATGAACCCGAGACATAACTGCGCAGCACGACCACCGGGACCTCCTCCTCCATATCTCCTGAGTCTTCCTGCCACCTCCGAGCTTCGTTCACGCCTCGCAGAGATGACAGCCGCGACGGGTTCTGTTTGTGTACTCATGAGCGATCTGGGGTGAATCGGAAGAACATTTCTTGTGGATCTGTTCCCCGATTCACTACGCTGCGCGCATGCTGCTCCGCACCCGGGCCCGCGCCGAGCTGACCGCGCTGCGCGCCGCCGCCCGCGCCGGGATGATCGGCCCGATGCCGCCGCGGGCCCTCGCCGGGGCGGCGCGGGCGATGCGCGCCTACGGCCCGCTCGGCGCCGCCACGGCCCTGCCCGCGCACCGCTTCCCCGACCGGACGGGCCTGGTCGACGATCGCGGCGCCCTCACGTTCGCCGAGCTCGACCGGCGCTGCAACGCCCTCGCCGGCGCGCTCCTCGAGCGCGGCATCGGGGTCGGGAGCACCGTGGGCATCCTGTGCCGCAACCACCGGGGCCTGCTGGAGGGCATGTCGGCGGCGGCGAAGACGGGCGCGTCCGTCCTGTTCCTCAACACCGACTTCGCCGCGCCGCAGCTCCGCGACGCCGTCGGGCGCGAGGGCGTCACCGCGCTCCTGCACGACGACGAGTTCGCCCCCGTCGTGGGCGGCCTGGACCTGCCGCGCTTCACCGAGTCGGACATGGACGGCCTCATCGGCGGCCGCGACGGCGCACCGCCGCCGGCCCCGTCCCGGCACGGCTCGATGGTGATCCTCACCAGCGGCACGTCGGGACGGCCGAAGGGCGCGCCGCGCGCGCAGCCGAAGTCGCTCGCGCTGCCGGGCGGGATCCTGTCGAAGGTGCCCCTCCGCGGCGGCGAGGCGATGTTCGTCGGCCCGCCCCTGTTCCACGGCCTCGGCCTCACCATGGCCCTGCTGGCGCTCGGCCTCGGGTCGACGCTCGTGCTGCGCCGCCGCTTCGACGCCGCGGGCGTGCTGGACGACCTGGAGAAGCACCGCTGCACGTCGTTCATCGCCGTCCCGGTGATGCTGAGCCGCATCCTCGCCGTCCCCGGGATGGAGACCCGCGACCTGTCCAGGCTCAACGTGGTCATGACCGGCGGGGCGCGGCTGGACGCCGGGCTCGGCGGCCGCGCCCTCGCCGCGTTCGGGCCGGTGCTCTACAACTTCTACGGCTCGACCGAGGCGTCCTGCATCACGATCGCCACCCCCGACGAGCTGGCCGCCGCGCCCGGCTGCGTCGGCCGCCCGCCCGCCGGCACGCGCGTCGCGGTCCTCGGCGACGACGACCGACCGGTCCCGCCGGGCGCCACCGGGCGGGTCTTCGCCGACACCCCGGCCCGGTTCGGCGGCTACACCGGCGGCGGAGGCAGGGACGAGGCCGGCGGCATGATGGCCGTCGGCGACCTCGGCCACCTCGACGGCGGAGGCCGCCTCCACATCGACGGCCGCGCCGACGACATGATCGTGTCCGGCGGCGAGAACGTCCACCCGGGCGAGGTCGAGGACCTCCTCGCCGCCCATCCCGGCATCGACGAGGCCGCCGTCACCGGCGTCCCCGACGAGGAGTTCGGGCAGCGCCTGCGCGCCTACGTCGTGGCGCGCGGCCTCACCGAGGACGACGTACGGGCGCACGTCGCGGCGAACCTCGCCCGGCACAAGGTCCCCCGCGACGTGGTCTTCCTGGACGCCCTCCCCCGCAACCCCGCGGGCAAGGTCCTCAAGCGCGCCCTGCCCACCGGGTGACCGGCAGGCGGATGTCCCAGGCGCTCTGGCGGACCTCCAGACGGGCGGACCGCCGCAGGCGCCCGGACGGCGTCCACCCGGAACAGCACCGGGAGGGTAAGCCGGCTGAAATACTCGTGACCATGACTTATGCGGCGGACAGCGAACGGTACGAGCGGATCCCCTACCGGCGGTGCGGGCGCAGCGGCCTGCGGCTCCCGGCGATCTCGCTGGGGCTGTGGCACAACTTCGGCGACGACCGGCCCGTCGACGTCCAGCGGGCGATCCTGCGGCGCGCGTTCGACCTCGGCGTCACGCACTTCGACCTGGCCAACAACTACGGGCCGCCGTACGGGTCCGCGGAGACCAACTTCGGCCGGATCATGCGCGAGGACCTCGCGCCGTACCGCGACGAGCTGATCATCTCGACGAAGGCCGGCTACGACATGTGGCCGGGACCGTACGGTGAGTGGGGGTCGCGCAAGTACCTGCTCGCCAGCCTCGACCAGTCGCTCCGCCGGATGGGCCTCGACTACGTCGACATCTTCTACAGCCACCGGTTCGACCCGGAGACGCCGCTGGAGGAGACGATGGGGGCGCTGGACCGGGCCGTCCGGTCCGGGAAGGCCCTGTACGCGGGGATCTCGTCGTACTCCCCCGAGCGGACGGCCGAGGCCGCGGCGATCCTGCGGGAGATGGGCACCCCGCTGCTGATCCACCAGCCGTCCTACTCGATGCTCAACCGCTGGATCGAGGGCGGGCTGCTCGACACGCTCGGCCGCGAGGGCGTCGGCTGCATCGCGTTCTCGCCGCTCGCGCAGGGGATGCTGACCGACAAGTACCTCGACGGGATCCCGGAGGGGTCGCGGGCCAGCAAGGGCACCTCGTTCTCCTCCGGCCTGCTGACCGAGGAGAACCTGCGGCACGTCCGGACGCTGAACGAGCTCGCCCGGGGGCGCGGGCAGTCCCTCGCGCAGATGGCGCTGGCCTGGGCGCTGCGGGACGGGCGGGTCACCTCCGCGCTGATCGGCGCGAGCAGCGTCCGGCAGCTGGAGGAGAACCTCGCGGCCCTGGACCGGCTCGACTTCACCGCCGACGAGCTGGCCGCGATCGACCGCAACGCCGTCGAGGCGGGCATCAACATCTGGGCGTCCTCCAGCGCGCACTGATCACGTCTGCATCGACGGGCCGCGACCGGGCACGAGCAGCCCATGGAAGAGATGATGCTGCGGAGCGCCGCGTTCAACGACCACACGCTGATCCCCTCGGAGTACTCGCACGACAGCGGGGACGTCTCACCCCCGCTGGAGTGGTCGCCGGCCCCCGAGGAGGTGGTCGAGCTCGCGCTCGCCTGCGAGGACCCGGACGCGCCGACGGGCACGTTCGCGCACTGGCTGCTCGCCGGGATCGACCCGGCGACCACCGGCCTGGACGCCGGGGAGCGGCCCACCGGCGCGGTCGCCGGCCGCAACGACTTCGGCAGCGAGGGGTACGGCGGGCCGAAGCCGCCGGCCGGCGACGACCCGCACCGGTACTTCTTCCGGCTCTACGGGCTGTCGGAACCGTCCGGGCTGCGGGACGGCTTCACCGCGGAGGACCTGCGGGACGCCCTCCAGGAGCGGATCGCGGCGTCCGGGACCCTCGTCGGCACGTTCGTGAGGTGATCGCGTGGGCTCCCCGGAGCGGCGCGACCCCGACCCGCGCGATTCCGACCCGCGGGACGGCGACCGGCGCGACCCCGAAGGCCGGAGCCCCGAGCCGTACGGCCCGGAGTTCCACGGCCCGGGCTCGCGCGGGCCCTACCCGCACGAGCAGCCGCGCGGCAGCGAGCCGCTGAACGCCCGCAGCCCGCTCGGCCTGCGGGCGGTGCTGTCGGGGATCGCGCTGGTCATCGCCGTCGCCGCCGCGATCGTGTTCGCCCTCGGCGCGCAGGGGGACGGGTCGTGGGCGGCGGCCGGCATCTGCGCGGCCGTCGCCGTCATCGCCGCGGTCGACCTCGTCGTGATCGCGCGGCGCGCCCGCTCCTGACCCGCGCTCCCGGAGCGCCCGGCGGTCAGTACCGGCGGTCAGTGCCGGTGATCGAGGGCGGCCTGCTCCGGATGCGCCAGCAGCCAGGCGATCCGCTCGCGGCTCTCCTCGTCGGTGGGCGTGTAGGTGACCAGCCGGGCGCCCGGCGTGCCGGTGACGTCCAGGTGCATGGTCCGGGTGCGGATCTCCCCGGCGCCGGGATGCCGGAAGACCTTGATGCTCGATCCCGCCACCGCGACGTCGTGCGAGGCCCACAGCCGCGCGAACTCCGGGCTCACCTCCTGCAGCCGCCGGACGAGGTCCTTCCAGCCCGGCTCGTCCAGATGCCGGCTGTAGCGGTGCCGGAACGCCGCGACGAGGTTCGGCGCGGCGTCGGCGAGGTTCGCGACCGGGTTGCAGCACGGCGGCAGCGTGAACGCCATCCACATCGAGTTCCGCTCGCACGGCCGCGCGGTCTCGACCACCGGGAAGATCGCCGCGTAGGCGGCGTTCCAGGCGAGGACGTCGCACCGGCCGTTGCCGACGGACGCGGGCAGGGGCACGAGCGCGTCGAGGACCGTCTGGACGTCCTCGGGCAGGCTGCCGACCTCCTCCTCCACCGCGCCGTCGGGGACGTCGGCGAGCCGGTACAGGTGCTCGCGCTCGGCGCCGTCCAGCCGCAGGGTGCGCGCCACCGCGTCCAGCACCTGGCTGCTGGCGTTGATCGGGCGGCCCTGCTCCAGCCACGTGTACCAGGTCACGCCGACCCCGGCGAGCTGGGCGACCTCCTCGCGGCGCAGCCCCGGCGTCCGGCGCCGCAGGCCCGGCGCCATCCCCACGTCGTCGGGCGTGATGCGTTCGCGCCGGCTGCGCAGGAACGCCGCCAGCTCGGTGCGGCGGCGCGGCCCCGCGCCGCCGCGGGCTCCGCCGGCCCCGGACGGGGCCCGGCCGCCGATGGTCCGCGTACTGCTCATCGTCACGTCCCCCAGACTGCCTCCGGCCGGCGGCGGCTTCCAGGTGCTGTCAGTACCCGTATCGGCAGGCTCTCGTTACGGGTACCGGCACCGCCGCACGCTTGGACACATGACACAGACAACCGATCTGCGCGGGATTGTTCCCGAACGGGGGTCGCCGGACCGGTCCGGCGGGCTGCTGCTCACCGTGCTGCTGCTCGGCCAGTTCATGGGCATCCTCGACGCGAGCATCGTCAACGTCGCGCTGCCGACGATGCGGGCGGACCTGCACGCCTCCGGCGCCGGGCTGCAGCTCGTCGTGGCCGGGTACATCATCTCCTACGCCGTCCTGCTGATCACCGGGGCGCGGCTCGGCGCCCTCGCGGGCCACCGCCGCGTGTTCCACCTCGGCCTCGCCGTGTTCACGGTGATGTCGCTGGCGTGCGGGCTGGCGCCGACCACCGGCGCACTGATCGCCTTCCGCTTCCTGCAGGGCGCCGGTGCCGCGCTGCTCGGCCCGCAGGTCATCTCCCTGATCCAGCGGAACTTCACCGGCGCGGCGCGGGCGCGGGCACTGAGCCTGTCCTCGGCCGCGATCGCGGGCGGCATCGTGGTCGGGCAGGCCGCCGGGGGCGTGCTGGTCAGCGCCGGCCTGTTCGGCACCGGCTGGCGGACGGTCTTCCTGGTCAACGTCCCGATCGGGATCGCGCTGCTGCTCGCCGGGCCGCGCGTCCTGCCCCGCGAGGAGAACGTGCCCGGCCTCCGGAACCTCCGCGCGCAACTGGACCTGCCGGGGCTGCTGACCCTGTCCGCCGCGGTGCTGCTCTTCGTCGTCCCGCTGGTCATGGGGCACGAGCTGGGCTGGCCGGCGTGGGGCTGGGTCTCGCTCGCCGCGAGCGCCGCGTTCCTGGCCGCGTTCGTCGCGGTGGAGCGCCGCGAAGGCGCCGCGGGCGGCCGGCCGCTGATCTCCCCGCGGGTGCTGCGCGCCCCGCGGCTCGTACCGGCCTGCGTCGCGCTCATGTTCGGGCCGGGCAGCTGGGCGGCGTTCCTGTTCACCACCACCCTGCACCTGCAGGGCGACCTGCGGATGTCGCCGCTGGAGTCGGGCATCGCGTTCGTGCCGTGCGTGGCGGCGTTCGCGGCCGTCGGGCTGACCTGGCAGCGGCTGCCCGCCCGCCTGCACCGGCCGGCGATCCCGGCCGGGTTCGCGATCGCGGCCGCCGGCTACCTGTGCGTCGGCCCACTGGCCGGCGGCGGCGCCGCCTACGAGGCGCTGACCGCGGTCATCGGGTTCGGGCTCGGCGTGATGCCGATCATCATGACGACCGCGCTACAGCACGTCCCCGCCGAGGACGCCGCCGACGCGAGCGGGCTGATGCTGACGCTGATGCAGCTGGCGCAGGTGATCGGCATCGCGACCGCCGGCACCCTGTTCCTCGGCCTGGCCGAGTCGAGCGGCTCCACCCGGCACGCCGAGTACGGCACCGGCTGGGCGCTCGCCGCCTCGACCCTCGTCGGGGCCCTGTGCGCGCTGCACGTCGCCCGCGACCGGGCGCGGGGGCTGACCGCTCAGTAGCCGGCGAGGCGCGCCCGGGCCGCCTCGACCGCCGGCGGCACGGGGCGGCGGGCGCGGGCGACCGAGGGCAGCGCACGGCACGCCGCGGCGAGGCCCGCGCGGCCGTCCCGGCTGGCCAGCGCGGACGCGGCGGCGCGGGCGACCTCCGGCAGCGGGCGCCGCAGCCACGCGGTCAGCAGCCGGTTGCGGACCTCCCGGCGGCGCCGCCGGGCCGGGTCGCGGCCCGCCGCGGACGGGTGGTGGTGGACGACGAGCTCCGGCACGTAGGCCAGGCCCCACCCGGCGGAGGCGAGGTCGAGGGCGAGCAGCTCCTCCTCGCCCGCGAAGTGCAGGACGTCGGAGAAGCCGCCGGCGGCGAGGAAGGCGTCCCGGCGCACGATGGCCGAGCAGGCGAGGAAGCCGAGGACGGCCGGTCCGGGGAGTCCCTCGGGCCGGCCCAGCGGCGACTCGGCCATCTGCGCGGACACCGGTTCCAGCCGCTCCTCCTCCCCCACGAGGACGCGGGCGGCCAGCAGGGCCGCGCGCGGGTGCGCGTCGAGGATCCGCACGGCCCGCTCCAGCGAGCCGGGCGCCCACCAGGAGTCGTCGTCGGCGAACGCGACGTAGCGGGTGCCGGCCCGCTGGGCGCCGGCGTTGCGGGCTGCGGCGCCCCGGTTGCGGGGCAGCCGCAGGACGGTGGCGCCGGCCGCCTCGGCGACGGCGGCGGTGCCGTCGGAGGAGGCGTTGTCGGCCACGATGACCGGGGCCGTATGGCGGCGGAGGCTGCGGGCCAGCTCGTCCGCGCGGTCGCGGGTCGCCACCACGATCGTGACGCCGGGCGTCCCCTCGGGCGTCGCGTCCGGCGTCGCATCGGGCGGCACGTCGGTCATGGTCCCCTTCAGCTCACGTAGCGGCGGGCCCTGGACTCCCGCTGGGCCGTCTCCAGGGTGCGCAGCCGGTACTCGACGTCCGGCGGCAGCGTGCGGCGCTCGCGCGCCACCCAGCCGAGCCCGGCAGCGGCCTCGGCGAGCGCACCGGCGGTGACGCGGTCGCGCGGCAGGGTGCGCAGCAGCCGGGCGGTACGGCGGACCGCGACCGGCAGCGGGCGGCGCAGCCAGGTGAACCAGAGCGTGTTGCGGATGCCGTGGCGGCGCCGCAGGTGCGGCTCGCGCAGCCGGGACGGCTCGTGGTGGACGACGACGTCCTCGGCGTAGCAGAGCTGCCAGCCGAGCGCCATGAGGTCGGCGCCGAGCAGCTCCTCCTCGCCGCCGAGCCACAGCCGCGAGGAGAAGCCGCCCGCCTCGCGGAACGCCTCCGTCCGCAGCATGGACGCGCCGGCCAGGAACGAGCCGAGCGCGGGGCCCGGCAGCCACGGCGGCCCGGGGACGGGCGAGTCCCGCAGCTCGGGCGTGATCGGGTCCTCGCGCCCGCCGGGCTCGACCAGGATCCGCCCGGTGACGACCGCGAGCCGCGGGTGCGCGTCGAGGAGGTCGGCGGCGCGCGACGGCGCGTCCGGGTCCCACCAGGTGTCGTCGTCGCAGAACGCGACGTAGGGGGTGCGGACGTGGTCGACGGCGAGGTTGCGGCCGACGGCGCCGAGGTTGCCCGGCGACCGGATCAGCGCGACCTCCGGGTGCTCCGCCGCGACGGCGTCGGCGGTGCCGTCGCGGGAGGCGTTGTCCACCACGATGACCGGGGCGTCCTCGGTCAGTTCCCGCATGCGCGCGAGGGCGGCGAGCAGCGACTGCCGCCGGTCCCGGGTGATGACGACGACGGTGAAGCGCATGAAACCGCCAGTACCCGGCTTCCCGCCCTCTATGTGCACGGAGAACCCACCGCCTGCCACGTCGCTCACCAGCGACTTTCCGGACTTGAGCGTTTAGGTCCCCCGTTACCGGCAATGCCAAATCACCTATAGGGAATTCGCTCCCGGCGGGGACCGCCAAGAGCCGATGTCTAAGACGACGTCATCGGCACGCCACAGAAAGCTGCGCCGAAACGGGGCTTTGTATGCGCGTGCTCGGAATCAACGCCATCTTTCACGACCCGGCCGCCGCGCTCGTCGCGGACGGCAGGGTCGTCGCCGCGGCGGAGGAGGAGCGCTTCAGCCGCCGCAAGCACGGCAAGCGGCCGGTGGCCTTCGCCGGCTGGGAGCTGCCCGAGCTGGCGGCCCGCTGGTGCCTGGAGGAGGCCGGGCTGGAGCCCGGCGACCTCGACGCCGTCGCCTACTCCTACGACCCCTCCCTCGTCGAGCCGGGCCTCGACGGGCACGACCGCCAGTGGGAGCGGCTCCGCACCCTCTACGCCGAGCGCGCCCCGAACTTCCTCGCGACGGCGCTGCCCGGCCTGGACCCGGGGATCGTCCGGTACGTCCCGCACCATGTGGCGCACGCCGCGTCGGCCGCGCTGGCCGCGCCCGGCCCCGGCGACGGCGACGTGCTCGTCCTGGACGGCCGCGGCGAGTCCCACTCCCACCTGGCCGGGACGTACGCGGACGGCGTGCTGACGCCGCTGCACTCCCAGCGCCTCCCCCACTCGCTCGGGCTGATGTACGAGGACCTCACCGAGCACCTCGGCTTCCTGCGCTCCAGCGACGAGTACAAGGTGATGGCGCTGGCGTCCTACGGGGAGCCGCGCTTCCTGGACGAGCTGCGCGAGCACGTCCGCGCGACGGGCGACGGCGGGTTCGCGGTCGCCGCGATCGACTGGGGCTCGCTCGCCAAGGCCCGCAGGGCGGACGGCGAGTGGACCCGCGACCACGCCGACCTCGCCGCCAGCGTCCAGGCCCGGCTCGAGGAGGTGCTGCTCGACCTCGCGGCCTGGCTGCACGGCGAGACGGGGTCCCGCCGGCTGATGCTCGCCGGCGGCGTCGCCCTGAACTGCGTCGCCAACGCGCGGCTCGCCGAGGCCGGCCCCTACGACGACCTCTGGGTGCAGCCCGCGGCGGGCGACGCCGGCACCGCGCTCGGCGCCGCGCTGCACGTGGCGCAGGGCGCCGGCGACCCGCTCACCGGCATGCCCGGCGCGGACCTCGGCCGGCGGTGGGACGACCGCGAGATCGCGCGGCGGCTCGACACCGCCAAGATCCCCTACGAGCGTCCGGACGACCTGGCCGCCACCGTCGCCGAGGCACTGGCCCGCAACGAGATCGTGGCGTGGTTCCAGGGGCGCTCGGAGTTCGGCCCGCGCGCGCTCGGGCACCGCTCCCTGCTCGCGCATCCCGGCCATGCCGGCAACGTGGAGCGGCTCAACGACGTCAAGGGCCGCGAGCAGTTCCGGCCGATCGCGCCGATGGTGGCGCTGGAGCACGCCCCCGAGATCTTCGAGGGACCGCTCCCGAGCCCGTACATGCTGTTCGTCCACCGCGTCCGGCCGGAGTGGCGCGAGCGGATCCCCGCCGTCGTGCACGTGGACGGCACCGCCCGCATCCAGACCGTGTCGGACGACGCGGAGCCGCTCGTCGCGCGCCTGCTGGCGGAGTTCCGCCGCCGGACCGGCCTGCCCGTCCTCGTCAACACCAGCCTGAACACCGCCGGGCGCCCGATGGCCGACGACCCCCGCGACGCGCTGGAGTGCTTCGGCTCCGCGCCGGTCGACCTGCTCGCCATCGGGCCGTTCGTGGTGCGCCGCCGGGAGGTGCGCGCTTGATGAGCTGCACCGTCGTCGTCCCCACGATCGGGCGGGAGAGCCTGCGCGTCACCCTGCACGCGCTGCTCGCCGCGCTGGAGGGCGGCCCCGGCCCGGAACCGCACGAGATCATCGTCGTGGACGACCGGCCGGCGCCGGGCGCGCCGCTGCCGCTGCCGGCGTCGGCCGGGCCGCGGATCCGGGTGATCCGGTCCGGGGGCCGCGGGCCCGCCGCCGCCCGCAACGCGGGCTGGCGGGCCGCCGCGACCGAGTGGGTGGCGTTCCTCGACGACGACGTCGTGCCCGAGCCCGGCTGGCCCGCCCGGCTCGCCGCCGACCTCGCCGGGCTGCCGCCCTCGGTCGGCGGGTCGCAGGGCCGCGTCGCCGTCCCGCTGCCGGACGACCGGCGGCCGACGGACTGGGAGCGGGGCACGGCCGCGCTCGCCGGCGCCGACTGGATCACCGCCGACATGGCCTACCGGCGCGGCGTCCTCGCCGAGCTCGGCGGCTTCGACGAGCGGTTCCGCCGCGCCTACCGCGAGGACGCCGACCTGGCGCTGCGCGCCCTGGCCTCGGGGCACGGCCTCGTCCTCGGCACCCGGCGCATCACCCACCCCGTCCGGCCCGCCGGGTTCTGGGCGTCGGTGCGGGCGCAGGCGGGGAACGCCGACGACGTCCTCATGTGGCGGGTGCACGGCCCGTCCTGGCGGGCCCGGGCCGGGGAGGGCCGCGGCCTGCTCGCCCGGCACGCGCTCACGACCGCGGCCGGGCTGCTGGCGCTCGCGGCCGCTCCGAAGAGCCGGACCGCCGCCGCGGTCGCCGGAGGAGCATGGGCGGCGCTCACGGCGCGGTTCGCCTACGAGCGGATCCGGCCGGGCCCGAAGACGCCGGGCGAGATGGCGAGGATGCTGGTCACCAGCGCGGCCATCCCGCCGGCCGCGATCTGGCACCGGGTCCGGGGCCTCGCCGTCCACCGGCGGGCGCGGAGCTGGGGCGGGCCGCGCGTCGTGCTGTTCGACCGCGACGACACCCTCATCAGGGACGTCCCGTACAACGGGGACCCGACGCGGGTCGAGCCGATGCCGGGCGCGCGCCGCGCGCTGGACCGGCTCCGCCGCCACGGCGTCCGGATCGGCGTCGTGTCCAACCAGTCCGGCGTCGCCAAGGGGCTCATCGGCGCCGGGGACGTGCGGCGCGTCAACGCCCGCGTCGAGGAGCTGCTCGGCCCCGTCGACGTGTGGGAGTTCTGCCCGCACGACGACGGCGACGGCTGCACGTGCCGCAAGCCCGAGCCCGGCATGATCGAGCGCGCCGCCGAGCGGCTCGGGGTGCTGCCGTCCGACTGCGCCCTCATCGGCGACATCGGCGGCGACATCGAGGCCGCCGCGGCGGCGGGCGCGCGCGGCATCCTCGTCCCGACCGGGCGGACCCGGCCGGCGGAGATCTCGCGGGCGCCGGAGACGGCGCCCACGCTGGACGCCGCCGTCGATCTGGTCCTCGGCGGGAGGCGGCGCCGGTGAGAGTCCTCATGGCACGCCAGGACAACCTCGGCGACGTGCTGCTCGCCGGGCCCGCCGTGCGGGCGGTCGCCGCCCGCGCCGACGAGGTCGTGCTGCTGTGCGGGCCGCGCGGCCGCGCCGCCGCCGACCTGCTGCCGGGCGTCGACCGCGTCATCGAGTGGCGCGCGCCCTGGATCGACCCCGACCACGTGCCCGTCGAGCAGGCCGCGGTGGACCGGCTCGTCCGCGAGCTGCGCGGCTTCGACCGGGCGCTCGTCCTGACCTCCTTCCACCAGTCGCCGCTGCCGCTCGCGCTGCTGCTGCGGCTCGCCGGGACCCCGTGGATCGGCGGCATCAGCGAGGACTACCCGGGGTCGCTGCTCGACCTGCGGCACCGGCCCGACAGCGACGTCCCCGAGCCGCTGCGGATGCTCGCGCTCGCGGCGGACGCCGGCTTCCCGTCCCCGGCCGACACCCGGCTGCGGGTCCGCGAGCCGCTGCCCGACACCGACCACCTCACCGGCCGGCCCGGCTACGTGGTCGTGCACCCCGGGACGTCCGTGCCCGCCCGCGCGTGGCCGCCGGCGCGCTGCGCCGAGGCGGTCCGGCTGCTGCGGGCGGCCGGGTACCGGGTGGTCGTCACCGGCCACGGGGACGAGAAGGAGCTGACCGCGCTCGTCGCCGGCGAGGACGGCCTCGACCTCGGCGGGCGCACCTCCCTGCCCGAGCTCGCGTCGGTGCTGGCGGGCGCGTCCGCCGTCGTCGCCGGCAACACCGGCCCCGCGCACCTCGCGGCGGCCGTCGGCACGCCGGTCGTGTCGCTGTTCGCGCCGACGGTGCCCGCCGCCCGGTGGGCCCCGTTCGGCGTCCCGCTGGCGCTGCTCGGCGACCAGCAGGCCCCCTGCAAGGACAGCCGCGCCCGCGAATGCCCGGTCGACGGCCACCCCTGCCTGTCGTCCGTCAGCGCCGACGAGGTCGCCGCGGCCGTGGAGATTCTGGCGTCGGTGGAGGAGGTTCCCACCCGATGAGAGTCCTGATGTGGCACGTGCACGGCTCGTGGGCGACGTCGTTCGTCCACGGCGAGCAGACCACGCTCGTCCCCGTCACCCCCGACCGCGGGCCCGACGGCAAGGGCCGGCCCGACACCTTCACCTGGCCCGACCGCGCGGTCGAGGTGCCGCCCGAGCGGCTCCGCGGCGAGGACGTGGACGTGGTCGTCCTGCAGCGCCCGCACGAGCTGCGGCTGGCCGAGGAATGGCTCGGCCGGCGCCCCGGGCGCGACGTCCCCGCCGTCTACGTCGAGCACGACACACCGCGCCGGACCCCGTCCGACGTGGGGCTCCCCGAGGAGGTCGTCCCCGACAGCCGGCACCTCCTGCACGACCGCTCCGACATCCCCGTCGTGCACGTCACCCACTTCAACCAGTTGTTCTGGAACTGCGGCCGCGCCCCGACCGCGGTCATCGAGCACGGCGTCGTCGACCCCGGCTACCGGTGCACCGCCGACATGCCGCGCGCCGGCGTCGTCATCAACGACCCGCTGCGGCGCGGCCGCGTCGCCGGCACCGACCTGCTCCCCGAACTCGCGGCGGCCGTCCCCCTCGACCTGTTCGGCATGAACGTGACCGGGGCGCCCGAGCGGCTCGGCATCCCCCCCGAGTCGCTGTGGACCTTCGAGGACCTGCCGCAGGCGAGGATGCACGAGGAACTCGCCCGCCGCCGCGTCTACGTCCACCCCTACCGGTGGACCTCGCTCGGCCTCGCGCTGATCGAGGCCATGATGCTCGGCCTGCCGGTCGTGGCGCTCGCCACCACCGAGGCGGTCGAAGCGGTGCCGCCGGAGGCCGGGGTGCTGTCCACGCGCGTCGCCACGCTGGCCGACGCCGCGCGGACCCTGGCCGCCGACCCGCCGCGTGCACGCCAGATGGGCAAGGAGGCGCGGGCCCATGCCGTCGAGCGGTACGGCCTGGCGCGCTTCCTGCGCGACTGGCGGCGAACTCTCCAGGAGGTAGCGCGATGAGAATAGCCATGATCTCCGAGCACGCCAGCCCGCTCGCCGCCGACGGCGGGCTGGGCGGGGCGGACGGCGGCGGGCAGAACGTGTTCGTCGCGGAACTGGCCACCGAGCTCGGCCGCCAGGGCCACTACGTCACCGTCTACACCCGGCGGGACGCGCCCGCGCTGCCGGACCGGGTGCGGCTCGCGCCCGGCGTGGCCGTCGAGCACGTCCCGGCGGGGCCGCCCGAGCGCATCGCCAAGGACGACCTGCTGCCGTGGATGCACGACTTCGGGACCTACCTGGAGCGGCGCTGGGCCGCCGACCCGCCCGACGTCGCGCACGCCCACTTCTGGATGAGCGGCCTCGCCGCGATCCAGGCCGCGCAGGCGGCCGGGGCGCGGCGCGTGCCGGTCGTGCAGACCTACCACGCGCTCGGCACCGTCAAGCGCCGCCACCAGGGCGGCAGGGACACCAGCCCCGCCTCGCGCATCCGGCTGGAGCGCGCGATCGGGCGCGGCGCCGACACCGTCATCGCGACCTGCTCCGACGAGGTCGCCGAACTGGCGGCGATGGGCGTCCCGCGCGACCGCGTCCGGGTGGTGCCGTGCGGGGTCGACCTGGGCCTGTTCGCCCCCGGCGCCGCCGCCGCGGGCGGCGGGCCGCACCGCATCGCGGTGCTGTCCCGGCTCGTGGAGCGCAAGGGCGTGGACACCGCGATCCGCGCGCTCGCGCACCTGCCGGACGCCGAACTGGCGGTCGCCGGCGGCCCGCCGCACGGCGACCTGGACGCCGACCCCGAGGTGCGCCGGCTGCGCCGGGCGGCGCGGGACGCCGGCGTCGCCGGGCGGGTGGAGTTCCTCGGCCGGCTCGGCCGCGGCGAGGTGCCCCCGCTGCTGCGCTCGGCGAGCCTCGTCGTCACCCTCCCGTGGTACGAGCCGTTCGGCATGGTGCCGCTCGAGGCCATGGCCTGCGGCGCGCCCGTGGTCGCGAGCGCCGTCGGCGGGCACCTGGACACCGTCGTGGACGGCGTCACCGGCACGCTCGTCCCGCCGCGCGACCCGGAGGCGGCGGCCGGCGCGATCCGGGCGCTGCTCGACGACCCGGCGAAGCGGGACGCGATGGGGGCCGCTGCGGCCGCGCGGGCCCGCGACCGCTACTCGTGGGCGCGGGTCGCCGCCGACACCGCCGAGGTCTACCAGCACGCCGCCGCCGTGAGCGAGGTGGCCGCATGACCGCGCCGGCGAGCACCGGGACCCGCACGTCCACCGTCTACGACCGGCGGCTGGAGGCCCTCGCCGAGGCGGCCCTGCGGTTCCGCGACCAGGTGCCGACGATCGAGGCGTGGGGCGGCCGCCTCGCCCGCGTGCTGCGCGCCGGCGGGCGCCTGCTGGCCTGCGGCAACGGCGGCAGCGCCGCCGAGGCGCAGCACCTGACCGCCGAGCTCGTCGGCCGGTTCGAGAGCGAGCGGTGCCCGCTGTCGGCGATCCCGCTGCACGGTGACACCTCCTCGGTCACCGCGATCGGCAACGACTACGGCCCGGTCACCGTGTTCGAGCGGCAGGTGCAGGCGCACGGCCGCCCCGGCGACGTGCTGGTGTGCCTGTCGACCAGCGGCCGCAGTGCCAACGTGGTCGCGGCGGCGCGGCGCGCCCGGCGGCTCGGGCTGACCGCCTGGGCGGTCACCGGGCCGGGCCCGAACCCGCTCGCCGAGGCGTGCGACGACGCGATCACGGTGCCGGCCGGCATCACCTCGACCGTCCAGGAGATCCACCTCGCGGCGATCCACCTGCTGTGCGGGGCGGTCGACGAGGCCCTGGGGGTGACATGACCGCACCACTCGTGGTGGTCGGCGACGTCCTGCTCGACATCGACATCGTCGGCACCAGCAGCCGGCTGTGCCCGGACGCGCCCGTCCCCGTCGTGGAGCAGGCCGAGGAGCGGCCCCGCCCCGGCGGCGCGGGCCTCGCGGCGCTGCTGGCGGCGGCCGCCGGGCGGGAGGTGGTGCTGGTCACCGCCCTCGCCGACGACGAGCCGGGCCGGCGGCTGCGCGCGATGCTGGACAAGCACCTGGAGGTCGCCGCGTTCCACCTGCACGGCGGCACCCCCTGCAAGCTGCGCATCCGGTCCGGAGGACAGTCGGTGGCGCGCCTGGACGCCGGGGAAGGGCAGGCCCTCGACGGGCCCGTCGGTCCGCGCGTCACCGACGCGATCGCGGGGGCCGGCGCGGTGCTGGTCTCCGACTACGGGCGGGGCGTGGCCCGGCACCGCGCCGTCCGCTCGCTGCTCGGCGGGCTGCCCGCGAGCGTGCCCGTCGTATGGGACCCGCATCCGCGCGGCGAGCCGCCCGTGCCGGGCGTCCGGCTGCTCACCCCGAACGAGGAGGAGGCCGCCCGCCTCGCCGCCGCGGACGGCGCCGACATCAGCGGGTTCGGGCTGTCGGCCGCCGGCCGGCGCGGCCGGCACCTCGGCCGCGCCTGGGGCATCGAGGGCGTCGCGATCACGCTCGGCTCGGAGGGCGCGCTGCTGTGCGACGGCTCCGACGCGCCGTTCCTCGCGCCCGCCCGGCCGGCGCGGGGCGACTCGTGCGGCGCGGGCGACAGCTTCGCCGCCGGGGCGGTCGGCGCGCTCGCCGACGGCGCGGAGCTGACCGCGGCCGTCACCGAGGGCGTCCGGCACGCCTCGGAGTTCGTCCGGGCGGGGGCCGCCGCGGCGCTGTCGGCGCAGCTCGCCGAGACCGGCACCGCCCGGCTCGTGCCCGAGCGCGGCGAGGACGCCTGGGACATCGTGGAGCGGACCCGGCGCGCGGGCGGGACGGTGGTGGCGACCGGCGGCTGCTTCGACCTGCTGCACGCCGGGCACGTCAGCCTGCTGCAGCAGGCCCGGCGGCTCGGCGACTGCCTGATCGTCTGCGTCAACTCCGACGCCTCGGTGCGGCGCCGCAAGGGGCCGACCCGGCCGCTGACGCCGGCCGCCGACCGCGTCCGGGTGCTGGAGGCGCTCAGCGACGTCGACGCCGCCGTCGTGTTCGACGACGACACCCCGGCGCCGCTGCTGGAGCGGCTGCGCCCCGACGTGTGGGTGAAGGGCGCCGACTACGCCGGCACCACGCTGCCCGAGGCCGAGACGGTCCGCGCCCACAACGGCGAGATCGTCCTGCTGCCCCTGCTGGAAGGGCGCTCCACCACGCGCCTGCTGTCCACCACGAAGGGAAACGCGTCATGAACGTCCTCATCACCGGCGGCGCCTCCGGACTCGGCGCGGCCGTCGCGCGCAGGATCGCCGACGACGGCGGACGGCCCCTCGTCCTCGACCGGCACCCACCGAAGGACGACTTCGAGCACATGCAGGCCGACCTCGCCGACCGGCGGTGCGCCGAACGCGCCGTGCACGGCCTGGCGCGGGCCGCCGGCGGCCTGAACGCGGTCGTCACCGCGGCCGGCATCGACGCGTGCGGGGCGCTCTGCGACGTGCCCGCCGAGGACTGGGAGCGGGTCGTGCAGGTGAACCTGCTCGGCACCGCCGCCGTCGTCCGGGCCGCGCTCCCCTACCTGGAGAACGAGCCGCACGGGCGGATCGTGACCGTCGCGTCCACGCTCGGGTTCCGCGCGCTGAGCGACGCCACCGCGTACTGCGCGTCCAAGTTCGGGGTCGTCGGCTTCACCCGGGCGCTCGCCGCCGAGCTGGCCGGCAGGGTCGGCGTCACCATGGTCGTGCCGGGCGGGATGGACACCGCGTTCTTCGACGACCGCCCGGACCGGTACAAGCCCGGCGCGGACGCCGTGCTGAACCGGCCCGAGGACGTGGCGGCGACCGTCGCGTTCGCGCTCGCGCAGCCGGCCGGCTGCGAGGTGCGCGAGGTCGTCGTCTGCCCGTCGCGGGAACCGTCGTGGCCGTGACGGCCGGCCGCGTCCTGGTGCTGCGGGCGCTGGGGCTCGGCGACCTGCTGACCGCCGTCCCGGCGTTACGGGCGCTGCGGCGCGGGCTGCCGGGCGCGCGGATCACGCTGGCCGCCCCCGCCGTGCTCGCCCCGCCGGCCCGCGCGTCCGGCGCGGTCGACGAGGTCCTCCCGGCGGACGGCCTGGACGCCCCGCTGCGCGCCGCCGGCCCGGTGGACGTGGCCGTCAACCTGCACGGCTCGGGTCCGCAGAGCCACCGGCTCCTCGCGGCCCTGTCGCCCGGCCGGCTGCTGGCGTTCGACCACCCCGCCGCGCCGCACACCGGCGGGCCCGGCTGGGACCCCGGCGAGCACGAGGTGGCGCGCTGGTGCCGGCTCGTCGCCTCCTACGGGTTCGACGCCGACCCCGGCGACCTGGACCTGCCGGTTCCGGCCGCCGCCTCGCCCGCGCCGGGCGCCGTCGTCGTCCACCCCGGCGCCGCGTTCCCGGCGCGCCGCTGGCCCGCCGAGCGGTTCGCGGCGGTCGCGGCGGCGCTGCGGGACCGCGGCGAGCGCGTCGTCGTCACCGGCGGGCCCGGTGAGAGGCCCCTGGCGCGCCGCGTCGCGGATCTCGCCGGGCTCGGCCCGGCCGCCGACCTCTCCGGCCGCACGCCCCTGCCCGAGCTGGCCGCGCTCGTCGCGGCGGCCCGGCTGGTGGTGTGCGGCGACACCGGCGTCGCGCACCTCGCGACCGCCTTCCGCACGCCGTCGGTGCTGCTGTTCGGCCCGACGCCGCCCGGACGCTGGGGGCCGCCCCGCCGCCCCGAGCACCGCGTCCTGTGGGCGGGCCGGCACGGCGACCCGCACGGCCGCGCGCCCTGTCCCGGGCTGCTGGAGATCTCCGCGGACCAGGCCGTCGAGGCCGCCGGGACCGTGCTCACCCTGGTGAGCTCCCACGAGAACCGATGAGGGGGAATGATGAGACATCCACGCGCCGTCGTCACCGGGGGCTCCGGCTTCCTCGGCTCGCACCTGTGCGAGGCGCTCCTCGCGCGGGGGATCTCGGTGGTGTGCCTGGACAACCTGCTCACCGGGACGTCCCGCAACATCGCCCACCTGACCGGGCGGCGGGACTTCCGCTTCCTGAAGCGCGACCTCACCGAGCCGGTGAGCGTGCCCGGCGAGGTCGGCTACGTGTTCCACCTCGCCTCCGCCGCCTCGCCGGCCGACTACCTGCGGTTCCCGATCCAGACCCTGGAGGTCGGCAGCCAGGGCACCCGCAACGCGCTGGAGCTGGCCGAGGCGAAGGGCGCCCGGTTCGTCCTCGCCTCCACCTCCGAGGTGTACGGGGACCCGCTGGTGCACCCGCAGCCCGAGTCGTACTGGGGGAACGTCAACCCGGTCGGGCCGCGCAGCGTGTACGACGAGGCCAAGCGGTTCGGTGAGGCGCTGACGTCGGCGTTCCGGCACTCCCGCGGCCTCGACGCCGCGATCGTGCGGATCTTCAACACCTACGGGCCGCGGATGCGCCCCGACGACGGGCGGGCCATCCCGACGTTCCTGCGGCAGGCGCTCACCGGCGAGGACCTCACGGTCACCGGGGACGGCGCGCAGACCCGCTCGATCTGCCACGTGGACGACACGGTCCGCGGCATCCTCGCCCTCGCCGAGTCCGACCACCCGGGGCCGGTCAACATCGGCAGCCCGTACGAGATCTCCATGGCCGACCTCGCGGAGCTGATCATCGAGCTGACCGGCTCGCCGTCCGGGATCCGGTTCATCGGCCGGCCCGAGGACGACCCGCGCGTCCGGCGCCCGGACACCGGCCTCGCCGAAAAGGTGCTCGGCTGGAAGCCGCGGATCACGGTCGAGGAGGGCCTGCGCGGCACCATCGAGTGGTTCGGCAGGGAGCTGCTCATCGCCCGTCCCGCCTGACCGCGCCCGTCCCGCCTGACCGCGCCCGTACCGCCTGACCGCGCCCGTACCGCGACGGCCGCGATGAACCGCTCATCGCGGCCGTCCGCGCGGTCAGCCGTCAGCCGCTGTGGCCGGCCGACACCAGGTCGCGGAGGTCGGAGGGGAGGCTGTCGCGCACCTTCTGCGCGATCGCGCCCTGGGTGGCCTCGTCGGTCACCTCCAGCACGACGCGCGCCAGGTACGCCGAGCGCGGCTCGTCGGCGCCGGACCGGACCGCGATCCGCTCGATGAAGTCGTGCCGGTCGAACCGCTCGCCGGTCCCCGCGCCGCCGTAGACCTCGGTCCGGCGCAGATGCTCGCCGATCTCGTGCGGCAGTTGCGCCGCGAGGTTGTCGGCCAGGCCCTCGGGGATCCGCTCGCCCAGGGTCTCCAGGACCGCCCGGGTCGCCCGTTCCGCCTCCCCGTGGCCGGAGAGGTGGGCGCGGTTCTGGACCTGTCCGATGAACTCTTCGTGCCGCATGACGGACGCTCCTTCCTGCGTCTGAAATGCGTAGACTGCCCGTTTTGTCCGATCCTTAACGCGCGCCGAGGACGTCCAGAAGCTCGCCGATCACCGCGCCGTCCGGCGCGAGCGAGGAGGTCCGCCCGGCCCCCTCGGGCGACAGCGCCCAGTCCCACCACCGGTCGAGTTCCGCCGTGTCCAGCAGCGGCGCGTCCGGCGGCGGCGCGGCGGCGCGGCCCGGGGCCGGGTCCGGCACGGTGACGACCGCGGGCCAGGACCAGGCCCGCGCCTGCGCGGTGACCTTCGCGCCGCCGCCGACCGGGTCCACGGCGATCGCCGGGACGCCGTTCTTCAGCGCCAGCACGAGGCCGTGCAGCCGGGTCGTCACCACCAGGTCGAGCCTGCGCAGCGCCGACTCCAGCTCGGCGGCCGTGCGGAACAGCCGCCAGTCGCGCGGATCGAGCCGCGTGTCCAGCGGCAGCCGCGCGCACTCGCGGGCGCCCAGCCACTCCGCCAGCTCCCGCTCGACCCGCTCGTGCAGCCCCCGCCCGCCGTACTCCCGCTGGCCGGGCGCGAGCACGACCCCGACCACCGGCACGGACGGGGTCGCCGGCAGCGCCGCCAGGTCGTGCCGCGGCGCCGCCGCGGGCGTGTCGCGCGCGAGCACGGCGTCGAACCCGGTGACCGCCGGATCGTCCGGGTCGATGACCGAGACGCCCACCGCGATGCGCACGCAGCCCGCGTACCGGCGGTGCAGCTCCTCGATCTGCGGCCCGTGCAGCGGCCCGCAGGCGAACACCAGATGCGTGTAGGAGGCGGGGTCGGCCCGGTCGAGGTGCAGGCCGCCCGGCCGGAAGACGGGGCTCCAGGCCAGCCGGCACTCGACCCCCGCCTCGGCCAGCCCGCGCCGCACGGCCTCCATCGCCAGCACGTCGCCCGCCGTCGCCTCACCGTGCACGAAGCTTGGCCATCCGGTCACCAGGACCCGCATCCGCTCACCTCCCCGCGCCGCCCCGACTCGCCTGCTACCCGCGACCGCCCGTCCCATGTCCCGTCCCGCACGCGGCCGGCCGGTGCCGCCGCCATGCCCCGCGCAGCAGGTGGCCCTGCCCCTCACGAGACACTTCAGACACCTTCCGGTTTACGGACACGGCCTTATGGGCACAGTCACCTCGCGGCCCACTCGTCAGCTCGGAGCCAAGTGCCTCGAACTGCGAGCCTGGGCCGCGCCACGTTCCACCCCCGTTCACCCTAGGACGCGGTCACACTCAGAACGCGGGCAGCGCCTCAGCGACGACCATCCCGCAGTAGGCGGCGCCGAGCCCCGCGGCGATGGCGGCCGCCGCGTTGAGCAGCGCGTAGGAGCGGGCCCCCGTCTCGGCCAGCCGCAGCGTCTCGTACCCGAACGTGGAGTAGGTGCTGAGGGCGCCGCAGAAGCCCGTCCCGGCGAAGGCCATCACGCCGCCGTCCGCCGGCAGCGCCGCGAGCAGGCCCAGCAGGAACGAGCCCGCGACGTTGACGGTGAACGTCCCCCAGGGGAACACCGAGTCGTGGCGGGCCTGGACCGCGCGGTCGGTCAGGTAGCGCAGCGGAGCGCCGAGCGCGGCGCCCAGCGCGATCAGCAGGATCGTCACTCGCCGTCCTCCGCGGCCCGGCGGCCCGCCAGGGACCTGGTCAGCTGCACCCCGGCGAGGACCGCGGCCAGCGCGGCGGCCAGCGTCAGCGCGAGGTAGGCGAGGCCGACCCGCGGCGCGCCGTGCTCCACCGCCCGCTGGACGTCGACGGTGTAGGTCGAGAACGTGGTGAACCCGCCGAGGACCCCCACCCCGAGGAACGGCCGGACCAGCCGGTGCGCCGGCCGCACCTCGGTGATCAGCACCATCAGCACGCCGATCAGCAGGCAGCCCGCGACGTTCGTCCAGAACACCGGCCAGGGGAAGTCGCCAGGCCCGTAGGGGAACGCGGTGCTCAGCCCGTACCGCGCGAGCGCCCCGAGCATGCCGCCCGCCGAGATCGCCCCGAGCGTCTGCCACGGCGCGCGGCTCAGTTCGGCGCGCTGCCGCGGGACGTGCAGATCGACATCGGGATCGACGGGGGGCACGGGCATGGCGACTCCTACCAGTAGCGACTGCGTTCACCGGTAGGGACCGTCGGCGGACTGCGTCCGCGGTTCACCCCGTATCGGGCACGGCGGGCCCCACCGCCGCGTCCCCGTCCGCCGGGGCCTCCCCGAGTCTACCGAAGGCCGTCCGCCCGGGGCGTCAGGGTTCGGGGCGGTCGACCTGGCCGCGCCGGCCGCCGGTCTGGACGCCGGTCTGGACGCCGCGCGCCTCGATGAAGGTCTTGAACCGCCGCAGGTCGCCGCGCACCCGGTGCGTCAGGGCGCCGATGCGGTCCCCGGCCTTCTCGGCGAAGCCCGCCGGGTCGATCTCCAGCTGCGCGGTGACGCGGGTGGTGGTCTCGTCCAGGCGGTGGAACGTCACCACGCCGGCATGGGTCGGGCCGTCCAGGGACTTCCAGGCGACGCGCGCGTCGGGCAGCTGCTCGGTGATCCGCGCGTCGAACTCGCGGGTGACGCCGGCGATCCGGGTCCTCCAGTGCAGGGTCGTGGCGTCGATCTGCCGGATCTCCTCGACGCCGTCCATGAACCTCGGGAACGTCTCGAACCGCGTCCACTGGTCGTAGGCGGTCCGGATCGGGACGGTGACGTTGACCGATTCGGTGATCGTGCTCACGGGCCCACCTCCTGCCTCACCGCCCGGTTACCCGCCTGACGTGCGTCTATCCGCGCGATCTCGGCGGCGCCGTGTGATCGCCCCGCGTGCGGGTAGAGGGAGCGCACCGAGCGATAGCCCCCTGCCCTCGCCGGCCTCGTCCGCAAAGGAGAGCATCCGTATGACGTCGGCGCAGACCACCCGGTTCAACGACGGACAGACCGAGCTCCTGCTGGCGGAGATGAACCGGCTGCCGGAGGGCGATCCCCGCAGGGAGCGGCTGCGGGCGCGCATCGTCGACATGCACGCCCCGCTGGTCCGCGGTGTGGCACGCCGGTACGCCAACCGCGGCGAACCCCTGGACGACCTGCAGCAGGTCGCCTATCTCGGGCTGGTCAAGGCCATCAACCGGTTCGACCCGGGCATCGGCGACCGCTTCGTGACCTACGCCTACCCCGTGGTGACCGGGGAGGTGAAGCGGCACTTCCGCGACAAGACGTGGGGCATCCGGGTGTCGCGCCGCATCCAGGAGCTGCGGCCGATCCTGCAGCGCACGGTGCAGGAGTACACCCGCGAGCACGGCCGCTCCCCCACCACCGCGGAGATCTCCTCCCTCATGGACATCACCCAGGAGGAGACCGTCGAGGTCATCATCGCCTGCGACGCCTACCGGCCGCTGTCGCTGGAGGCGCCGGCGGACGGGTCGCCCAGCGGCGAGAACGGCACGGTGGGCGAGTACCTCGGCTCCGACGACCCCGCGCTCGACGCCTTCATCGACGGCCACGCCCTCGGCCCGCTGATCGACGACCTGCCCGAGCGCGAGCGGACGATCCTGCTGCTGCGCTTCTTCGGCAACAAGACCCAGACGCAGATCGCCGAGCAGATCGGCCTGTCCCAGATGCACGTGTCCCGCCTGCTCCGCGCCACCCTGGACCGCCTCCGCATGGGCCTGCTGGCGGAGGGATGACCGGGCGCCCGCGCCTCGTCGCGTTCGATGTGATCGAGACGCTGATGCCGCTGGAGCCGCTGCGCCCGCGCTTCACCGACATCGGCCTGCCCGGCGGGGCGCTGGAGACCTGGTTCGCCCGGACGCTGCGCGACGGCATGGCGCTGACGGCGGCGGGCGACTACCGGCCGTTCCGCCCCGTCGCCGAGGGCGCGCTGCGGGCCGTCGCCGGCCGGCGCGCCGACGACGCGGCGGTCGCGCACGTCATGGACGGCTTCGCGACGCTGCCCGCGAGCCCCGACGCGGAGCCCGCGCTGCGGCGCCTCGCGGACGCGGGCGTCCCGGCGGTGTGCCTGACCAACGGCGCCGCAGGCACCACGGCGGCGTTCCTGGAGCGCGCCGGGCTCACCGGCCTCGTCGACCGGGTCATCAGCGTCGAGGAGGTCGGCCGGTGGAAGCCGCCGCCGATCGTCTACCGGCACGCCGCCGCCGTGACCGGCGTCCCCGGCGACCGGATCGCGCTGGTGGCGGCGCACGCCTGGGACTGCCACGGCGCCAAGCGCGCCGGCCTCGCCACCGGGTGGGTCAGCAGGCTCGAAGGCCGCTACGGCGAGGTGTTCGAGCCCCCGGACGTCACCGGCGACGACCTCGTCGAGGTGGTGGACCGGCTGCTCGCCCTGGACGACGGCTGACCGTCACGGCGGGCGGCCGTCACGGCGGGCGGCGGCGGCCGTCACGGCCGGGGCAGGGCGCAGTTCCCGTCCAGCACGACGTCGTTGCCGGCGCCCAGGCAGCGGGCCAGCGGGTACGTCTGCTGGCCGTAGTGGCCGCCGCGGCGGACGGTGATCCGGCCGTCGCGGCCGACCTCGCAGGGGTTGTTCAGCGTGCAGCGCTCGCCGTCGTCGTTGCCGGTGTTGTTGACGCCGACGACGCGGTGCGTCCGGGCGTCGATGACCGGGGAGCCGGACGTGCCGTGGATCGTCTCGCACTCCGGCGTGTACCGGATAGAGTCCTGCCACGTCCAGCCGGCCTCGCGCAGCCGGTACACGGCCGCGTCGATCTTGCAGCCGTAGATCTTCCGCCAGTAGCCGGAGACGACCCGGATCTCCGTGCCGTCGTGCGGCCTGGCCGTGGACAGCGGCAGGGCGGTGACGCCGTACCGCCGCCGGATCGCGGCGTAGCTGGTGTCCAGCCGGTACACGGTCACATCGGTGTCGCTCATCGTGGCGTACTCGACGCGGGTCGCCCGGAGCGTGCCGAGGTCGCCGCGGCCGGTCCGGTCGAGGAGCTTGACCGTCCTGGACGACGCCTGGTCCACGACGACCTCGCCCGCCTTCGGCATCCCCGACTCCAGGCAGTGCCCGTTCGTCAGGACCAGCGCCGCGTCGGCGTCGCGCGAGCGCGGCCCCCGCACGAGCGACCCCGAGCAGTTGCTGAGCGCGACGATCCCGGTGAAGTCGACCGCCGCCCTCCCCTGCTGCGGCGCCTTCGGCGGGACGGGGACGGCCTGCGCGGTGCTCGCGGTGAGCGTCCCCGCACCGGCGACGGCGGCGACGACGGCTGCGGCGAGGCGTGGGGGCATGCGGGCGTTCCTCTCGGCTGGGCCGGGGCCCACCCCGGCCGGTGACGCACTGTCACCGGCCGGATGCTAGATCATCCCGGCCGCGATGAGAAGGACCGCCGGTGCGGCGAGCCGTCAGCCGACGTCCACCCAGCCGTAGGTGCGCTCCACGGCCTTCTTCCAGCCGGCGTAGCCGGCCTGGCGCCGCTCCTCGTCCCAGGTGGGCTGCCAGCGCCTGTCCTCGTTCCAGTTCTGGCGGAGCTCGTCGGTGGTGTTCCAGAACCCGACGGCGAGGCCGGCGGCGTAGGCGGCGCCGAGCGCGGTGGTCTCGGCGACGACCGGGCGCGACACCGGGACGCCGAGGATGTCGGCCTGCAGCTGCATGCACAGCTCGTTCGCGGTGACGCCGCCGTCGACCTTCAGCACGTCCAGGGAGACGCCGGAGTCCTCGCGCATCGCCTCGACCACGTCGCGCGACTGGTAGCAGATCGACTCCAGGGTGGCGCGGGCCAGATGGGCGTTGGTGTTGAACCGGGACAGGCCGACGATCGCGCCGCGCGCGTCCGACCGCCAGTACGGGGCGAACAGGCCGGAGAACGCCGGGACGAAGTACACCCCGCCGTTGTCGTCGACCTGCCGGGCCAGCGACTCGCTCTGCGCGGCGCCGGAGATGATGCCGAGCTGGTCGCGCAGCCACTGCACCGCCGACCCGGTCACCGCGATCGAGCCCTCCAGCGCGAACACGGTCGGCTGGTCGCCGAACTTGTAGCAGACGGTGGTGAGCATCCCCGCCTTGGACCGGACGAGCTCCTCGCCCGTGTTGAGCAGGAGGAAGTTGCCGGTGCCGTAGGTGTTCTTGGCCTCGCCGGGCGCGAAGCACACCTGCCCGACCGTCGCCGCCTGCTGGTCGCCGAGGATGCCGGTCAGCGGCACCTCGCCGCCGAGCGGGCCGTCCGCGGTGGTCGTCCCGTAGGGGTCGGGGGCGGACGACGGCCGGATCTCGGGCAGCATCGACCGCGGGATGCCGAAGAACGACAGGAGCTGGTCGTCCCAGTCGAGGGTCTCCAGGTCCATCAGCATGGTGCGGCTGGCGTTGGTCGCGTCGGTGACGTGCACGCCGCCGTTCCTGCCGCCCGTCAGATTCCACAGCACCCAGGTGTCCATGTTCCCGAAGACGGCGTCGCCGTTCTCGGCGGCCTCCCTGACCCCGTCGACGTTCTCCAGGATCCACTGGACCTTGCCCGCGGAGAAGTAGGTCGCCGGCGGCAGCCCGGCGCGGTGCCGGATCGTCTCGCCGCGCCCGTCGCGCTCGAGCGCGGACGCGATCCGGTCGGTGCGGGTGTCCTGCCAGACGATCGCGTTGTAGTAGGGGCGGCCGGTGCGCCGGTTCCACACCACGGCCGTCTCCCGCTGGTTCGTGATGCCGAACGCCGCGAGGTCGCCGTGGTGCAGGTTCGCCTTGTTCAGCGCGGACTGGACGACCGAGCGGGTCCGCTCCCAGATCTCGGTCGGGTCGTGCTCGACCCAGCCGGCCCGGGGCAGGATCTGCTCGTGCTCCAGCTGGTGGCGGGCGACCTCGTTCCCGCCGTGGTCGAAGATCATGAAGCGGGTGCTGGTCGTGCCCTGGTCCAGCGCTCCGACGAAGTCGGCCATTACTCTGCCCTTTCTGCCGGCGGGGCCGGGGCCCCGTCAGGTCTCATCGTTGTTCAGCGGCGGTTCGAGGGTCTCGGCCACCTCCTGCTCCCGGGGGATGTTGCGGCCGATGAGCAGGACGTAGAGACCGGCGCCGAGGATCCCGCCGATCAAGGGCGCGACGATGGGCACCCAGAAATAGAACTCCCCGTACTGGTCCCGCCACGCGGTCCCGTATCCGGTGATGTACTGGGCGAGCCGGGGCCCCAGGTCGCGGGCCGGGTTGATCGCGTAGCCGGCGGCGGAGCCGAACGCCATCCCGATCGCCACCACGACGAGCCCGATGATGAACGGGGCCAGGTTGGCCAGCGGCGGCGCGTTGCGCAGGTCGATGAGCGCGAGGACGAGGAAGAGCAGGATCGCCGTGCCGATGATCTGGTCGCGGAACGCGCCCCAGGTGTGGATCGGCAGCGACCCGTTGCCGGGCATCGTGGAGAACACGAACTGCGTCTTGGTCGTCAGGCCGGGGTCGAACTTGTTCAAAATCTCGGTGTAGTCCCACCGGACGATCAGCGCGGCCACGAAGGCGCCGAGCGTCTGCGCGAAGCAGTACGGCAGCACCTTGCGCCACGGGAAGCCCCAGAAGACGGCGAAGGCGACGGTCACGGCCGGGTTGATGTGGCCGCCGCTGATCCGGGCGGAGACGTAGACGCCGAGCGTGACGCCGAGGCCCCACGCCCAGGCGATGCTGTCGTGGCCGCCCAGGCTCTGCGCGGGGCCGAGCCCGCTGCCCGCGACGGCCTGGGCGACGACGCCGATGCCGAACAGGATCAGGATCATCGTTCCGGCGAACTCCGCGGTCATCTCGCGGGCGAGTTCGGGCACCCTCGGCCATCGCGCCATCTCTCCTCCAGGACGTGTGACGTAAGGCACGACCGCCGCGGACGCGAGGACGTCCGGCGGGACGGGCCGGCGGAGGCGCGGCGGCGGTGCCGGCGCGCCGCCCGGCGGGCCCGTGCGTGATCGTGACGGCGTCATGCTTCCCAGCGAGAGCCGCCCTACACGGTCAGTGACCGCGGAATGCCTCCGCCAGCCACCAGGCGGGCCGGTCCCGCGCGACCTTGGCGTCCACGACCATCGGCCGGTCCCGCGGCCCCGCCAGCCAGTCGGCCACCGCGGCCAGGTCCTCCCGGCGCCGGACGGTCGCCGCCGCGCAGCCGAAGCCGCGGCCGATGGCGGCCAGATCCGCCGGCGGGAACGTCACCGTGTCCAGCGGGTGCCCGCCGGGGCCGAAGTGGTGCACCTCCGCGCCGTACGCCTCGTCGTCGTAGACGACCACGAGCAGCCCGAGCCCGAGCCGGACGGCGGTCTCCAGCTCCGCGATCGACATGAGCGCGCCGCCGTCGCCGAGCGCGGCGACCGTGAGCCGGTCGGGCCGGGCCACGGCGGCGCCGATCGCGGTGGCGAGGCCGAGGCCGACCGACTGGAAGGCCTGGGTGAACACGAGCCCGTCGCCGTCGGGGACGTCCAGGAACATCGCCGGGTAGCCCATGAAGTTGCCGGAGTCGACGGCGACGGTGCGCTCGCGGGGCAGCAGGTCGTCGAGGGCGATCGTCAGCGTCCGGGGGTCGATGCGGGGACCGCCGTCGTCCTTGGCGTCCGGGTACTCCTGGTAGGGGACGTCCCGCCAGCGGCCCTCGCGGGCGAGCCGCTCCGCCGTCTCGGGCGTCCGGTGGCCGGTGGAGCGGTGGCCGCGCGACTCCAGCTCGGCGAGCACGGCCCGCGCGGTCTCGGCGGCGTCGCCGATCAGGCCGAGGTCGACCGGGCGGTGCGCGCCGAGGGCGCGGGCGTCGACGTCGACCTGCACGACCTTCGCGTCCGGGCCGATGAGGGCGCCGTGCCGGGTCGTCCACATGGTCAGCGAGCAGCCCCAGGCCACGATCAGGTCGGCGCCGCGGATGAGCTCCGCGGCGGCGGGCGTCGCGAAACCTCCGCTGACGTCCAGCGCGAACGGGTCGCCGGCGAACAGGCCGCGCGCGACCGCGGACGTCGCGGGCAGCGCGCCGCAGCGCTCGGCCAGGCCGGCGAGCGGCTCGCGGGCGCCCGACAGCCGGGCGCCGCGGCCGGCGACGAACACCGGGCGCCGCGCGGCCTGCAGCGCGTCGGCGAGCCGGGCCACCGCGACCGGCGGCGGCACCGGCAGCGGCGGCACCCGGGCGGGCCGCGGCTGGTGGCCGGCGGGCCGCGCGGCGGACCGGCGCGACTCCTCGTCCGGGAACGCGGCGCCCTGCACGTCCAGCGGCAGGCCGAGCAGCACGGTGCGGCGCTCGGCGACCGCGGTCCGGCAGGCGCGCGCGACGTCGTCGAGCGCGGTCTGCGGCGAGTGGACCCGCTCGGGGACGGCGCCGACGGCCGCGGCGATCGCCGCCTGGTCGATCCGGAAGTTGGAGCGGACCGCGGCGGCGGCCGTCTCGCCGGCCACGACCAGCAGCGGCGTGCCGCTCTTGGCGGCCTCGGCCATGCCGGTCACGGCGTTGGTCAGGCCGGGGCCCTGGTGGACGGTGACGACGCCGAGGCCGCCGCTCACCCGCGCGTAGGCGTCCGCCATCGTCGCGGCGCCGCCCTCGTGCCGGGCGGCGACGAACCGGGCGCCGTGCGCGATCAGCGCGTTCGTGACGTGGAAGTTGCCGCTGCCGACGACCCCGAAGACGGTGTCGGCGCCGAGCCGCGCGAGCGCCCGCCCCACGGCCTCCGCGACGTTCATCGCTCGATCAGCGCGAGCACGCGGGCGGGGCTGCCGGACCCGCCGACGATCGGCAGCGGCGCCGCCACCAGCACGGCGCCGCGGGCGGGCAGCCGCTCCAGGTTCTGCAGCTGGGTGAGGCCGTACTTGCCCGCGCCGAGGAAGTAGGAGTGGCAGGGGAACGGCGGGTCGAACGCGTGCGCGCCGCCCGCGTCGGTGCCGACGGTCTCGGTGCCGAGGCCGAGGACGGGGGTCTCCTCGGCGAGCCACCGGGCGCACTCGGCGGAGATGCCCGGCGTGTGGGAGCCGTTCTCGTCGGCGTTGAGGAAGGCGGCCTGGTCGCCGGACCGGGCGTCCCAGCCCGTCCGGTAGAGCAGCCAGCCGCCGTCCGGGAGCGGGCCGTTCGCCTTCTCCCAGTCGCGGACGTGCTCGATCTCCAGCAGGAAGTCGGGGTCGCCGGCGGCGTGCTCGGAGGCGTCCAGCACCACGGCGGGGGCGACCAGGCGGCCGGGCGGGACCTGCGCGACGTCCTCGCCGCCGCGGCCGGTGGCCCAGTGCACGGGCGCGTCGAAGTGGGTGCCGACGTGCTCGCCGGTCTCGATGTCGTTCCAGTACCAGGCCGGGCCGCGGTCGTCGTACCGGCTGATCTCCGTGAGCCGGAACGGCGCGGTGTTGGCGAACGGCTCGGGCAGCTGGAGGATCGGCGTCCGCTCCGACAGCGGGGCGGTCAGGTCGACGATCTCCACCGAGCCGTCGGCGACGGCGGCGAGCAACGGGGCGAGCACGGACATCGTTCCTCCGGCACGGGGGCGGCTGTGGGGGGTCGCGAGGTCCCCCGAACGTACCGCAGATGCCCCTGCTCGGAGGGCCGTCCGGCCCGGTCCGCGCGGGTACCGCTCACTCGCCGGCGAGCCAGGGGTAGCGGGCGGTGTCGGCGCCGGCGTAGTCGGGGTCCAGGTAGATGAACACGCGCTGGATCCGCCAGTCGCGGATCTCGAACACGTCGCACCACCGGCCGGCGCCCCACTCGGGCACGCCCGCCCGCCACGGCCCGTCCCGGTGCTCCCCGTGGCTGGTGCCCTCGCAGACCACCGTGTCGCCGCCCGAGAAGATCCAGTTGAACGAGGCGTAGTGGTGCCGGATCGCCTTGATCGTCGCGCCGACGTCGGCGAACAGCCGGCCGATCTCCTCGGTGCCGGTGGCGAGCCCCCACTTCGGGAAGTACACCTGCGCGTCGCTCGCGAACAGGTCCAGCAGGGGCGCGCCGTCGGAGGTGACGCCGCCGTTGTCGAATCCCTTGAGGTACTCCAGCGCCACCGACTTTCGCTGCTCGTCCGTCATGGTCCGCGTGCTGAGTGCCAATCTCATCACCGTTCGCGTCGCCGGGCCGCCCCCCAGACGGTAACCCGGCGCCGGGCCGCGATCGAGGTCCTGGAACAAACCGGCCATCCCAGCGGGTTAGGGTTACCTAAGTACCGTGATCCCGATCATCGGAGGACGCATGGCGACGGAACCGGCGCGCAGGGGACGCAGGCTCCACCGGGGGACGGTGCTGCGCACCGAGCGCCTCACCCCGCACATGATCCGCGTGGTCCTCGGCGGCGCCGGGCTCGCGGAGTTCGGCGCGGGCGAGTTCACCGACCACTACGTGAAGCTGCTGTTCCCGCGGCCCGGAGTCGCCTACCCCGAGCCGTTCGACATGGAGCGGGTGCGCGCCGAGCTGCCGCGCGACCAGTGGCCCAGCACCCGCACCTACACCGTCCGCGCGTGGGACGCGGAGGCGCGCGAGCTGACGATCGACTTCGTCCACCACGGCGACAAGGGCCTCGCCGGGCCCTGGGCGGCGAGCGCACGCCCCGGCGACGAGATCCTCTTCAACGGCCCCGGCGGCGCCTACGCGCCGCGCGCCGATGCCGGCTGGCACCTGCTGGCCGGCGACGAGAGCGCGATCCCCGCCATCGCCGCCTCCCTGGAGCGCGTCCCGGACGGCGTCCCCGCCCGCGTCTTCATCGAGGTCGCCGGGCCCGAGGAGGAGCAGAAGCTCCAGGCGCCGGACGGCGCCGAGATCGTCTGGCTGCACCGCGGCGGCGGCCGGGTCGGCGACCTGCTGGTCGAGGCCGTCCAGCGGCTCGACTTCCCCGGCGGCGAGGTGCACGCCTTCGTCCACGGCGAGGCGGCCTTCGTCAAGGCGCTGCGCCGGCACCTGCGCGTCGAGCGCGGCCTGCCGCTGGAGCAGCTGTCGATCTCCGGCTACTGGCGCCTCGGCCGCGACGAGGACGGCTGGCGGTCCGGCAAGCGGGAGTGGAACCTCCAGGTGGAGCAGGAGGAGGCCGCCGCCCTCGGGCGTTAGGCGGCGCGGGTCAGGCGGCGCGGGTCAGGCGGTGGCCTGGGA
The DNA here is from genome assembly GCF_004348335.1 of Actinomadura bangladeshensis. GTDB lineage: Bacteria > Actinomycetota > Actinomycetes > Streptosporangiales > Streptosporangiaceae > Spirillospora > Spirillospora bangladeshensis. The sequence continues at coordinate 47,890 of NZ_SMJW01000018.1, forward strand.
CTGGTCGGGCAGGTCCTCGGGGTCCTCGTCGTCGTCGGCGAAGCCGGGGAGCCAGCGTTCGGCCTCGGCGCGGAAGGCGCCCTCGGCCTCCAGCTGGCAGAGGACGCCGCCGCAGCCGGACAGGGCGCGGCTGACGGCGAGGTACTGCGGCGGCAGCCGGAACGCGCGGGCCAGGGCGCCGGGGCGCATGTCGGAGGCGAGGCCGAGGCCGCGGGCGGTCTGCTCGCGCAGCCACTCGCGGGAGTAGCGGAAGCGCTCCACCGCGAACGGCGCGGCGTGCGGGGCGACAAGGTCGGCGATCTCCTCGGGGTCGACCTCGGCCTCGGGGACGAGGAAGCCCTCGTCGCAGAGGGCGTCGACGATCTCGTCGGGGTCGCCGAGGGTGCCGATGCGCAGCAGGCGCCCGATCGACCACTGCAGCTCCGCCGGGACGCGGGCGGCGCCGCCGAAGTCCAGGACGCCGAGGCGACCGTCGTCCAGCAGCCGGAAGTTGCCGGGGTGCGGGTCGATGTGGATCATCTCGCAGCGGGCCGGGCCGGACAGCAGGAAGCGGAACAGCAGCAGGCCGGCGCGGTCGCGGGTCTCCTGGCCGCCCTCGGCGATGACCCTGGCGAGCGGGGTGCCGTCCAGCCACTCGGTGACCAGCACGTCGCCGGACTGGGCGACGACGGCGGGCACGGCGAAGTCGGGGTCGCCGGCGTAGGCGTCGTGGAAGGCGGTCTGCGCGCGAGCCTCGTCGGCGTAGTCCAGCTCCTTCTCCAGGCGCCGCTTGAGGTCGGCGATGACCGGCTTGACCTCGACGCCGGGGAACAGCGGGGTGAAGAGCCGGCTGAGCCGGGAGATCTGGTTGAAGTCGCTCATCAGCGCCTGCGCGGCGCCGGGGTACTGGACCTTCACCGCGACCGCGCGGCCGTCGTGCCAGACGGCCTTGTGGACCTGCCCGATGGAGGCGGCGGCGGCCGGCCGGTCGTCGAACTCGGCGAAGTGGTCGCGCCAGTCCTCGCCGAGGCCCTCGGCGAGGACCCTGTGCGTCGTGGCGGCGGGCATCGGGGGCGCCGCCTCCTGCAGGCGGGTGAGGCTGGCGCGGAACGGGCCCGCGATCTCCTCGGGCAGCCCGGCCTCGAAGATCGACAGCAGCTGGCCGACCTTCATCGCGCCGCCCTTCAGCTCGCCGAGCACGGCGAACAGCTGCTCGGCGGTGCGGCGCTGGACCTCCAGCGCGACGGCCTCGGCGGGGCGGCCGAGGGTCCGCTTGCCGAGCCCGAGGGCGGTGCGGCCGGCGAACCCCAGCGGGAGGCTCGCCAGCTTCGCGGTGCGCGTCACCGCGCGGCGGGGGATGTCACTCACGGCCCGGCCGTCCCTCTTTCGACGATGCGTCCAATGACTTAGCCTCTCATGGCGGGCGGACGCCACAAAGCGGTCATCCCCCGTCAAAGATTCAGCGTCCGGCGGGGCCCGAAGATTCCCGGCCGCCGTCCGGCGCGCCCGGCGCGCACGGGCGCAGCAGCAGCTCGACGACCTCCAGGGCCTGGTCGATCTCCGGCCGGTTCCCGCCCAGGTAGTGGGCGTACATGAAGGAGTCGGCGACCCGGACGATCGCCTGCGCGAGCGTGCGGGTCGGCAGCGGGACGCGCAGCGCGCCGCGGTCGATCTCCGCCTGCAGCTCGCGGGCCAGCAGCTCGGTCGCGCGGTCCTCGATGGTGCCGGGCATGGTGGCCAGCCGGATGAACAGCCGGGGCTCGCGCTCGGTGAACGCCTTCAGCGGCGCCGCCTCCACGACCGCGCGCATGAAGCGCTCCAGGACGGCGAGGATCCGCGCCGCACCGGCGCCGCCCACGCCGCGCACCGCGACCTGGTAGGTGCGCTCGGTCATCTCCGCGAGCACCGACCCGAGGAGCTGCTCGCGGCTGCCGACCCACCGGTAGAGCGTCGCGCGCCCGACCCCGAGCTCGGCGGCCAGCGCCGACATGTCGATCGGCTCCCCGCGCAGGTAGTGCGCGGACGCGGCGGCGAGCGCGGCCGCCGGCCCGGCCGGGGACCGGGCGGGAACGTCCGGGGGAACGGGGCTGCCGCTCATCCGCACAGCATGGCACAGCGCCGCGGCCGGGCCGGCCGGGGCTCCCCGCGATCGCGCGACTACCCGGCGTGACGAAGGGTAGTCAGCTGGTGTGAAGGACAAACATGGGGGTGCCGGACGCAAGGGCCGGCTGCTGATCATCGGTGGGGCGGAGAACCGGACCTGCGGGTCGGGGCCGCTGGAGACGTTCGTCGAGCTGGCCGGGGCCGAGGACGCGCGGATCGTGGTCGTGACGACGGCGACGGAGGTGCCCGAGGAGGTCGCCGACGAGTACACGGCGGTGTTCGGGCGGCTCGGCGTGCCGTCGGTCCGGGAGCTGCGGCTGCTCGGCCGGGCCGCGGCCGACGACCCGGCGACGCTGCGCGCGCTGGACGCGGCGACGGGCGTGCTGTTCAGCGGCGGCGACCAGTCGCGGATCCGGACCCTGGTGGGCTCGAAGACCAACGAGTTGCTGAAGCGGCGGCTGGACCAGGAGGGCCTCGTCATCGCCGGGACGAGCGCGGGCGCGACCGCGATGGGCCACTGGATGATCCTGGGCGGGCACGGCCACGAGGTCGCCGCGTCCAGCGTGAAGGTCGGCCCCGGGCTCGGCCTGCTCGACAACGTGCTGATCGACATGCATTTCAACGAGCGCGGCCGGCTGCCGCGGCTGATGAGCGGCATAGCGCTGGACACCCGCCTGCTGGGCGTCGGGATAGACGAGGACACGGCGATCGTCGTCGGCGACGGCCAGTTCCAGGTCGTCGGGACGGGCGTGGTCACGGTCGTGGACGCCGGGCAGTCCACCATCGCCTACGCCGCCTCCGACGACGAGCCGATGGCGATGTTCGACGTGTCGCTGCACCTGCTGCCGGCCGGCTGCACGTTCCAGATGAACGACAAGCTGCCCGCGATCGGCGACATGCGCGGCCCGGACGGGGAGGAGTAGCCGTGCGGCTCGACCACGTGCGCCGCCTGAGCGGCCCCAACGTCTACCTGTCCCGTCCCGTCGCGATCGCCCGCCTCGACCTGCAGGCGCTGGCCGGGCACGAGACGACCGACCATCCCGGTTTCGCCGAGCGGCTGGTGGAGGCGCTGCCGGGCCTGGCCGAGCACCACTGCTCGGCGGGCCGCCCCGGCGGGCTGCTGGAGGCGATGGCGCGCGGCACCTATTTCGGCCATGTCACCGAGCACGTCACGCTGCAGTTGTCCGGGCTGATCGGCCGCGAGGTGTTCTTCGGGCGGACCGTCCGGGCGGGCGGGCCCGGCGACTACGACGTGATCCTCGAATGCCCGCGGGACGAGCCGCCGGACAGCCCGGTGGTGGAGCGGCTGATCGCGCTCGCCGTGCGGATCGTGACGGGCGCGCTCACCGGGGCGGTGCCCGACACCTCCGCCGAGCTCGCCGAGGTCGCGGCCGCGCACGAGGGCGAGCGGCTCGGGGTGAGCACGGCGGCGCTGGCGCGCGCGGCGCGGGAGCGGGGGGTGCCGGTCCGCCGCGTCGGCGGCCTCAACCTGCTCCGGCTCGGGTACGGGCGGTACCGGCGGACGGTGTGGGCGGCGATGACCGACGCCACCTCCGCGATCGGGATGGAGGTCGCGGGCGACAAGCGGCTCGCGCACCGGGTGCTCGCCGACGCGGGCGTCCCCGTCCCCGAGGGGCGGGTCGCGGCGTCGCCGGCGGAGGCGCTGGAGGCGCTGCGCGACATCGGCGGGCCGGTCGTCGTCAAGCCGCTCGCCGGGCACCAGGGCGAGAACGTCCACATCGAGCTGACCGAGCCGCCGGAGGTGCTGGCCGCGTTCACGGCGGCGGCCGGGGAGGAGGGCGAGGTCCTCGTCGAGTCCTACATCCCCGGCAAGGACTACCGGGTCCTGGTGGTCGGCGGCCGGGTCGTGGCGGCGGCCGAGCTGACCGCCGCCTGCCTGACCGGCGACGGGGCGGCGACGGTCGCGGCGCTGGTGGAGCGGGTCAACGCCGACCCGGCGCGCGGCGAGGGCCACGACCGGCCGCTGACCCGGCTGGTGCTCGGCCCCACGGAACTGGCGCTGCTGGCGCGGCAGGGGCACGGCCCCGAGACGGTGCCCGGCGACGGTGAGCGGGTGTGGCTGCGCCGCAACGCGAACCTGTCCACCGGCGGCGCCAGCCGGGACGTGACCGGCGACGTGCACCCCGACCTCGCGGCCCTGTGCGTGCGCGCCGCCGCGGCCGTCGGGATGGACGTGTGCGGCATCGACCTGCGGCTGCCCGACATCGGCTCGCCGCCGCCCGCCGAGCGCGGCGCGGCCGGGATCCTGGAGGTCAACGCCGCACCGGGCCTGCGCATGCACCTGGCGCCGCACGAGGGGGCGGGCCGCGACGTCGCCGGCGACGTCCTCGACCTGATGTACCCGGCGGGGACGCCGTCGCGGATCCCGATCGTGTCGGTGACCGGCACCAACGGCAAGACGACGACCGTCCGGATGATCGCGCACATGCTGGAGCTGGACGGCCGGCGGACCGGCATGACCAGCACCGAGGGCGTGCACGTGGGCGGGCGGCTCGTCCACCTGTCGGACGCGTCCGGGCCGCGCTCGGCGGAGATGGTGCTCGGCGACCGGTCGGTGGAGGCCGCCGTGCTGGAGACCGCGCGGGGCGGGATCGTCCGGCGCGGCCTCGGCTACGAGCGCGCCGACGTCGCGGTCGTCACCAACGTCACCCGCGACCACCTCGGCGTGGACGACACCGAGTCGCTGGACGACCTGCTCGACATCAAGGCGCTGGTCGCCGAGGAGATCAGGCGCGGCGGGCACGTGGTGCTGAACGCCGAGGACGAGCCGTCGGCGAGCCTCGCCGAGCGCCCCGCCGTGCGGCGCCGCGACCCGGTGCTGCGCTTGTTCTCGCTGTCGCCGGACGCGCCCGTCCTCGTGGCGCACCTGCGCGGCGGCGGCCTCGGCTACTACCTGGCCGACGGCTGGCTGACCGAGGCGCGCGGCGACCGCCGCACCCGGATCCTGCCGGCCGGGGAGGTGGCGGGCGCGTTCGGCGGGCACGCCGGGCACGTCGTCGCGAACGCGCTGGCCGCGTGCGCCGCCGCCCGCGCCCTCGGCGTCCCGGTGGACGTGCTGGCGCGGGCGCTGCGCTCGTTCGACCCGCACACCCGCAACCCGGGCCGGGGCTGCGTGTACCAGGTCGGCGACAACCCGGTCCTGGTCGACTACGCGCACAACCCGGCCGCGGTCGCGGCGATCGGCGCGTTCGTCGAGCGGCGCTGGGGCGCCGGGGGCGTCGCCGCGGTGACGCTGCCGGGCGACCGGTCCGACGAGCTGGTCGGCGAGACGGCGCGGGCGCTCGCCGCGACGTTCGGCCGGGTCGTCGTCTACGAGGACGAGGACCTGCGCGGCCGCCGGTCGGGCGAGATGACCCGGCTGATCGTCCAGGGGCTGCGGGAGGGCCGCCCGGAGGCGTCCCACCATCCGGCCGGGGACCTGAAGGGGGCGCTGACGTCGGCGCTGGACCTCGCCGCGCCCGGCGAGCCCGTCCTGCTGCTGTACGAGAAGCTGCAGCCGGTGACGGAGCTGCTGGAGACGCTGGGCGCGGAGCCGGCCGGCTAGCCCGGTGCCCGGACCGGCCGCTGCGCAGGGGGCGGGCGCAGCAGCAGGACGCTCACCGCCAGCAGGGCGAGCACGACGATCCCGTCCAGCCAGTAGTGGTTGGCGGTGCTCACCACGACCGCGATCGTCAGGACCGGGTGCAGCAGCCACAGCCAGCGCCAGCGCGTCCGGGAGGTGATGATCAGGCCGAGCGCGATGACCGCCGCCCAGCCGATGTGCAGCGACGGCATGGCCGCGTACTGGTTGGCGACCGTGTCGGCCTGCGGCGGCCCGTACACGGCGGGGCCGAACCGCGCGGCGGTGTCGATCAGCCCGGTGTGCGGCAGCATGCGCGGCGGGGCCAGCGGCACGAGCAGGTGCAGGACGAGCGCGATGCCGGTCAGCGCCACCATGACCCGGCGGACCCACCGGTAGTGGACCGGCCGCCGCAGGTAGATCCACAGCAGGAACGCGATCGCCGCCGGGAAGTGCACGTAGGCGTAGTAGCAGTTGGCCGCCTGCACCAGGAACTGGCTCTGCAGCAGCTCCTGCTGGACGCCGGTCTCGCTCGGCAGGTCCAGGACGCGCTCCAGGTGCCAGACGCGGTGGGCGTTGTCGAACGCCTCCGCGACCCGCCCGCTCGCCAGCAGCCGCCCGAACTTGTAGACCAGGAACAGCGCGGTGACCAGCAGCAGCTCGCGGACCGCCCGGGGCCGCCCGCCGGGCCGGCCGCCGCCGGCCGCCTCCCCCGCGGCGGGCCGGTGCGCGGGGCGGCGCAGCCGCGCCAGCGCGCCGGCGGGCCGGGACGGTCCATGGAGAAGGCTCACAGCGCCGTCCTTCGTCTCCGGGGCGGGGGGCGGG
>NZ_SMJW01000190.1 GCF_004348335.1 Actinomadura bangladeshensis
TGCCCGCCCCGGCGCCCCAGGCCCAGCCGGAGGCGGCGGGCGAGGGCCCGTACGTGACGCCGCTGGTGCGCAAGCTCGCCGCCGAGCACAACGTCGACCTCGGCACCGTGAAGGGCACCGGCGTCGGCGGCCGCATCCGCAAGCAGGACGTCCTGGAGGCCGCCCGCGCGGCGCAGCAGGCCGCCGAGCGCGCGGCCGCCGCCCCGGCCCCGGCGGCACCGGCCGCGCCGCAGGCCCCGTCCGGCCGGCACGCCGCCCCGGCGCCCGCGGGCGCGCCCGCCGAGCAGCTCGCGCTGCGCGGCCGGACCGAGAAGATGTCGCGGATGCGGCAGACGATCGCCCGCCGCATGGTGGAGTCGCTGCAGGTCGCCGCGCAGCTCACCACCGTGGTCGAGGTGGACATCACCAAGATCGCGCGGCTGCGGGAGCAGGCGAAGGCCGACTTCCAGTCCCGCGAGGGCGTGAAGCTGACGTTCCTGCCGTTCTTCGCGCAGGCGGCGGTCGAGGCGCTCAAGGCGCACCCGAAGCTGAACGCGGTCATCAACAGCGAGACCAGCGAGGTCACCTACCACGACGTCGAGAACCTCGGCATCGCGGTGGACGTGGCCGAGCGCGGCCTGATGGTCCCGGTCGTGCACAACGCGGGCCAGCTGAACCTCGGCGGCCTCGCGCAGCGGATCGCCGACCTCGCCGAGCGCACCCGCGCCGGCAACGTCAGCCCGGACGAGCTGGCGGGCGGCACGTTCACGCTCACCAACACCGGCAGCCGCGGCGCGCTGTTCGACACCCCGATCCTCAACCAGCCGCAGGTCGGCATGCTCGGCACCGGCGCCGTGGTGAAGCGCCCGGCCGTCATCGACGACCCGGAGCTGGGCGAGGTCATCGCGGTCCGGTCGATGGTCTACCTGGCGCTGACCTACGACCACCGGCTGATCGACGGCGCGGACGCCGCCCGCTTCCTCGCCACGATCAAGCACCGCCTGGAGGAGGGCAACTTCGAGGCCGACCTCGGCCTCTGACCGACGGAGTCGGTCGGGGGGCGCGGGGGGGTCGTCCCCCCTCGGGGCAACCCGGCCTCTGACCGACGGAGGCCCTCGGGCCGCTTCATCGGGGAACCCCGCCGCGCCGTAGGGCCGGCGGGGTTCCGCGCGTCCGGGGAAACGCGGGCCGGAGCGAGAATCTCAGCGTTCACTGGCGCCGTCGGCCTAGGGTGGACGGCATGAGGGTCACCGTCACGGGCTCGTCGGGCCTCATCGGCTCGGCGCTGGTGCAGTCACTGCGGGAGGACGGCCACGAGGTCGTCCGGCTGGTCCGGCGGGAGCCGGCGCGGGACGACGAGGCGCGCTGGTCCCCGGCGGACGGGTGCGTCGACAAGGAGTCCCTGGAGGGCGCGGACGCCGTCGTCCACCTCGCGGGCGCCGGCGTCGGCGACCGCCCGTGGACGGCGGCGTACAAGCGCAAGATCCGGGACAGCCGGGTGGCCGGCACCCGCACCCTCGCCGAGGCGATCGCGACGGCGCAGCCGCGCCCCCGCGTCCTCGTCTGCGGGTCCGCGATCGGCTACTACGGCGACACCGGCGGGCGGGAGGTGGACGAGGAGTCCCCGATGGGGCGGGGCTTCCTCGCGGCGCTCGTCCGCGACTGGGAGGCCGCGGCCGCCCCGGCGCGGGAGGCGGGCGTCCGGGTCGTCCACCCGCGGACCGGCGTCGTGCTGACCCGCGAGGGCGGAATGCTCGGGCGCACGCTGCCGCTGTTCCGGCTGGGGCTCGGCGGCACGCTGGGCGACGGCAGGCAGTGGACGAGCTGGATCTCCCTCGCCGACCAGGTCGCGGCGCTGCGCTTCCTCATCGACCGGGAGATCGGCGGGCCGGTCAACCTGACCGCGCCGAACCCGGTGACGAACGCGGCCTACACGCGGGCGCTCGGCCGCGTCCTGCACCGGCCGGCGCGGCTCGCGGTGCCGCGGTTCGCGCTGCGGGCGGCGCTGCGCGGGTTCGCCGACGAGGGGCCGCTGGTCAGCCAGCGGGTGCTGCCGCGGCGGCTGCTGGACGCCGGGTTCCCCTTCAGGCACGAGCACGTCGAGGAGGCCCTCGCCGCCGTCCTGTGAGTCCCAAGATTCGTCAAAGTCCCGGCCGCCCCCATTCGGTGGCCATACGGTGACATTGGGAGAGCACGGCTACGAGGAGGATGAATGAGCACCGACGGACAGCCGCACATCCTCGCGATCGGCGGGGGCACCTTCGTGCCGGACGGCAGGCAGGGGATCGCGCCCAGCCCGCTGCTGCGCTACGCGTTCGACCTGACCGGCCAGGACCGGCCGCGCGTATGCTTCCTGACGACCGCGATCGGCGACGGCGACGCGCACATCGCGCGCTTCTACGCCGGGTTCTCCTCGATGGACGCCGAGGTCAGCCATCTGGCGCTGTTCCCGATGCCGAACGTCGCGGACGTCCGGGCGCACCTGCTCACCCAGGACCTCGTCTACGTGTCGGGCGGCAGCGTCGCTAACCTCCTCGCGCTGTGGCGGCTGCACGGCCTCGACGAGGTCATGCGGGAGGCGTGGCAGGAGGGCGTCGTGCTGTCCGGGCAGAGCGCGGGCGCGCTGTGCTGGCACGTCGGCGGCAACACCGACTCGTTCGGGCCGCACCTCACCCCGCTGACCGACGGCCTCGGCCTGCTGCCGTACTCGTGCGGCGTGCACTACGACAGCGATCCGCAGCGGCGCCCGCTGCTGCAGCAGCTCGTCGGCGAGGGGACGCTGCCGGGCGGGTACGCGGCCGACGAGTCGGTCGCGCTGCACTACGTCGGCACCGAGTTCGTCCAGGCCGTCTCCTACCGGCAGGACGCGGGCGCCTACCGCGTCGAGCCGGACGGGCCGGGGTCGGCGAAGGAGACCCGGCTGGAGCCGCGTCTGCTCGCCGCGCTGTGACGACGGCGGCTACCCGCCGGTACGCGGCATAAGCTGGCCGGGTGAGCGATGTGGACGTGGACGTGGATGTGGACGGGCGCGAGCTGGTGGTGGTGCATGCGGGGTTCGGCGAGGCCGCCGTCCCCTACGAGGCCGGATGGGATCTGCAGAAACGCACCCACGCCCTGCGGGTGGACGACGCGATCCCCGACACGGTCCTGCTGCTGGAGCACCGGCCGGTCTACACGGCGGGCAAGCGGACCGAGGCGCTCGACCGGCCGTTCGGCGACCCGGGCGCCCCGGTCATCGACGTGGACCGCGGCGGCAAGATCACCTGGCACGGGCCGGGGCAGCTCACCGGCTACCCGATCGTCCGGCTGCCCGACCCCGTCGACGTCGTCGGCTACGTGCGGCTGCTGGAGCGGATGATGATGGACGTCTGCGCCGAGCTCGGCCTGAAGACCGCCACGGTGGAGGGGCGCAGCGGGCTGTGGGTGCCCGGCACCCCGGACCGCAAGATCGGCTCCATCGGGATCCGGGTCGCGCGCGGCGTGGCGATGCACGGCTTCATGCTCAACTGCGACAACGACATGGGCTGGTTCGACAAGATCGTCCCGTGCGGGATCCGGGACGTCGGGTCGACCAGCCTCAGCCGCGAACTCGGCCGCGACGTCACCGTCGCCGAGGTCGTCCCGCTGGTCGAGCGGCATCTCGCGGCGGCGCTGGGCGCGGCGGAGACGTTCCACCGCACCACGGCGCAACTGGGCGTCTGAAGACCGGAGACGCCCCGGTCAGGTCACGGCCCCAGTGCTCAGGCCATGACCTTGTAGACGGCCTGGCCCTCGGCGGCGGCCGCCGCGAAGAACTCCGTGAGGCCCGCGTAGGCGGGCTTGAAGAGCCCGTCGCGGGCGCCGCCGTCGAGCCGGCCCGCGTCCTGCACGCCCGCCCGGCCCATGGCCGCCGGGTCGTAGCGCCCGGCGACCGCGGCGAACGGCGTCGCGGCCAGGTGGTCGGCGGCGGGCTTGACCCGGTCCGGCGCGAGGAAGATCACGTCCATGCCGAGCTCGTCCGCGCCGTCCTCGGTGAGCAGCCGGCCGCCGCACACGACGTCGGCCTCGGGCTGCCGCCCGTCCCACGGGTCGCCGGTGACGAGGTAGTGCATCGCCTGCCACGCCCAGCCCAGCTCGAACAGTCCCGGCGCGCCGCGGCGGCGCCAGTCGGCGGCACCGAAGATGTGGCGGGCGATGCGGCCGGGATCCGGCTCCCCCTCCAGCACCGGCGGCACCCGAAGGTACGACATTGCCAGACCCACTGCGGTCCTCCTGCTAACGCTGTTGCGTGACGACAGGGAGTCACCCTAGAGAGATCCACTGTCGACCATGGCCGAAACACGCGAATCGGCTGCGCGATCGGGGTACTGTCATACGTTCGAGATCGCTCTGATACGGCATTGAGGCCCTGCTCACCGGGGCGGCGGGCGGGCGGCCCGGGCGGTGTGCCGCACCGGAGATCGCGACGTAGTCTGGGACGCGTGACGACGGTGACACCTGAGGGACGCAAGCTCCTGCGCGTCGAGGCGCGCAACAGCCAGACCCCCATCGAGCGCAAGCCCGACTGGATCAAGACGCGGCTGAAGATGGGCCCGCAGTACCGCGAGCTCAGCGGCCTGGTGAAATCCGAGGGCCTGCACACGGTGTGCCAGGAGGCCGGCTGCCCCAACATCTACGAATGCTGGGAGGACCGGGAGGCCACGTTCCTCATCGGCGGCGACCAGTGCACCCGGCGCTGCGACTTCTGCCAGATCGACACCGGCAGGCCGAAGGCGCTCGACCGGGACGAGCCGCGCCGCGTCGCCGAGTCCGTCGCCACGATGGGCCTGAAGTACGCGACCGTCACCGGCGTCGCCCGCGACGACCTGGAGGACGGCGGCGCCTGGCTGTACGCGGAGACCGTGCGGCAGATCCACGCGGCGGTCCCCGGCTGCGGCGTCGAGCTGCTCATCCCCGACTTCAACAACGTGCCCGAGCAGCTCGCCGAGGTCTTCTCGACCCGCCCGGAGGTGCTGGCGCACAACGTGGAGACCGTCCCGCGGATCTTCAAGCGGATCCGGCCCGGGTTCCGCTACGAGCGGTCCCTGGAGGTCCTCACCAAGGCGCGCGAGGACGGGCTCGTCACCAAGTCGAACCTGATCCTCGGCATGGGCGAGACCCGCGAGGAGGTCTCGCAGGCGCTGCGCGACCTGCACGAGGCCGGCTGCGAGCTCGTCACGATCACCCAGTACCTGCGGCCGAGCCCGCGCCACCACCCGGTGGAGCGCTGGGTCAAGCCGGAGGAGTTCGTCGAGCTGTCGGCGGAGGCGGAGGAGATCGGCTTCGCGGGCGTCATGTCCGGGCCGCTCGTCCGGTCCAGCTACCGCGCCGGGCGCCTCTACAAGCAGGCGATCGAGGCGCGCGCGTAGCGGCGGCGGGCCGGGGGTTGTCGGGTCGGGCGGCCGACCCGACTATCCTTGGATTCATGTCGAAAAAGCCCACGGACGGTGCCCAGGAGCGTCCGGGCCGTCTCAAGCAGATCCGCATGGTCGCCCAGGTGCTCCGGCAGGCCGACCCGAAGGCGCTGCCGATCGTGTTCGCCTCGGCGATCGGCACCCTGGTGGTCGTCATCGTCATCGGGCTGTTCGCCGGCCAGCTGTGGTTCTTCGTCCCGCTGGCCGTCCTGGCGGCGTTCGCGGTCGGCATGATCGTCTTCGGCCAGCTGGCGCAGCGCGCGCAGTACAAGGTGATCGCCGGGCAGCCGGGCGCGGCCGCCGCGATCCTGAAGAACATGCGCGGCAACTGGACGGTCACCGAGGCCGTCAGCGGCAACCGCAACCTCGACATGGTGCACCGGGCGGTGGGCCGTCCCGGCGTGGTGCTGGTGTCGGAGGGCCCCCGCAACCGCGTCGGCCCGCTGCTCGGCGCCGAGAAGAAGCGCATCTCCCGCGCCGCCCAGCAGGTCCCGATCTACGACGTGCAGGTCGGGGACGACGAGGGCCAGATCCCGGTCGACAAGCTGCAGCGGCACCTGATGAAGCTGCCCCGCAACCTCACCAAGGGGCAGGTCGCGGAGCTGAACGACCGGCTCCAGGCGCTCCCCCGGTCGATGCAGATGCCGAAGGGGCCGATCCCGCGGGGCGCGAAGATGCCGAAGGGCCCGAAGCCCAAGATGCGTTGACGACGTACCGGAGAATCACCAGAGAAGGCCGCCTGAGAGAGCGCCCCCGCGGGGGCGCTCTTCTCGTTCGGACGCTGCCGGCGGCTTCAGATGTTGACGACGACCGTGGTGGCGGCCCGGTCGTGCAGGCCCCGGTAGTCGCGGTCCCAGAACAGCGCGGGCAGGACGAACAGCAGCAGCGCCGCCCGGGCCAGGCCCCGGCCGAGCCCGACGAAGGGGCGCCCGTCCAGCCGCATGACGCGGATGCCGCAGAGCCGCTTGCCGATCGTCACGCCGAGCAGCGCGGTCAGCACCCACGCCTGCACCCCGAAGATGGCCAGCGTCGCCAGGCTGCGCCCGTCCGCCTCCCAGCCGAGGGCGCGCGCCAGCAGGCTCGCGACCAGCATCGACAGGGCCCAGTCGATGAACAGCGCGACGAGCCGCCGGCCGTAGGAGGCGACGGCGCCGCTGCCGCTGTCCGGCAGCCCGAGCCGCTCGCCCGGCCGGCCGAGATCGGCGCCCGCCGCCCCGGCCCCGCTCAGCCACGTCTGCGTCCACCGCGGCCCGGCGTCCTGCTGCCGCCCCTTACCACTGCTCATGGCCCCTACGCTATCCCGTCCCCCGGGGCGTTCCGCCGCGCCTCCACCCCGGCCGGAGTGACGCGTAACACAGCGGAAACATATGGGACACGGCCGGGAAACGGCGCCGCCGTAGCTTTCCGGAGTAGCCGAGATGCGCCTTGAGGAGGCCGGATGTTCAGCAGCGCCGAAGAGGTCCTGAGCTATATCAGGAACGAGGACGTGCGGTTCGTCGACTGCCGGTTCGTGGACCTGCCCGGCAAGATGCAGCACTTCACGTTCCCGGTGGAGAGCTTCGGCGAGAGCGTCTTCACCGAGGGGCTGATGTTCGACGGGTCGTCCGTCCGCGGCTTCCAGGAGATCCACGAGTCCGACATGCTCCTGCTGCCGGACCCGACGACCGCCGTCGTCGACCCGTTCCGGCAGCACAAGACCCTGAACCTGAACTTCTTCGTCCACGACCCGCTGACGGGCGAGCCGTACAGCCGCGACCCGCGCAACGTGGCGAAGAAGGCGCAGGACTACCTCCGCGGCACCGGCATCGCCGACACCTGCTACTTCGGCCCGGAGGCCGAGTTCTACATCTTCGACGACGTCCGCTTCGAGACCAAGCAGAACGCCGGCTACTACTACCTCGACTCGGTCGAGGGCGCCTGGAACACCGGGCGCGAGGAGCCCGGCGGCAACCTCGGCGCCAAGCCCCCCTACAAGGGCGGCTACTTCCCCGTCCCGCCGATGGACCACTACACCGACCTGCGCTCGGAGATGGTGTCGCAGCTGCTGAACGTCGGCATCCACGTCGAGATGCAGCACCACGAGGTCGGCACCGCCGGCCAGGCCGAGATCGACTTCCGCTTCGACACGCTGCTGAAGACGGCCGACCAGCTCCAGCTCTACAAGTACATCGTCAAGAACGTCGCGCGCGCCGCGGGCAAGACGGTCACGTTCATGCCGAAGCCGATCTTCGGCGACAACGGCTCCGGGATGCACTGCCACCAGTCCCTGTGGAAGGACGGCGCGCCGCTCTTCTACGACGAGGTCGGCTACGCGGGCCTGTCCGACAACGCCCGCTACTACATCGGCGGCCTGCTCAAGCACGCCCCGTCCCTGCTGGCGTTCACCAACCCGACCGTGAACAGCTACCACCGCCTCGTGCCCGGCTACGAGGCGCCGGTCAACCTGGTGTACTCGCAGCGGAACCGCTCGGCCTGCATCCGCATCCCGATCACCGGGTCGAACCCGAAGGCCAAGCGCGTCGAGTTCCGCGTCCCGGACCCGTCCTGCAACCCGTACCTGGCCTTCTCCGCCATGCTGATGGCGGGCCTGGACGGCATCCGCAACAAGATCGAGCCCGCCGAGCCGGTCGACAAGGACCTCTACGAGCTCCCGCCGGAGGAGGCCCGCGCGATCCCGCAGGTCCCCGGCTCCCTGCCGGAGGTCCTCGCGGCCCTGGAGGCCGACCACGACTACCTCCTGGAAGGCGGCGTCTTCACCTCCGACCTCATCGAGACCTGGATCACGATGAAGAACGAGTTCGAGATCGACCCGATCCGCCTGCGCCCCCACCCGCACGAGTTCGAGCTGTACTACGACATCTGATCGGCCGGACGAGCGCGCCGCCCCCGCTTCCCACGGGGGCGGCGCGCTCTTCCTGTGCCCGGGGCGTCAAGGGGCGGTGGGCGGGGCTGACGGGAACTGGGGCGCGCGCTTCTCGCGGAGGGCGGCGGCGCCCTCGACGACGTCCGGGCCGAGGAAGCCGAGCATCTCGTAGGCGGCGGACTGCTCGAAGATCGGACCGGCCATCCGCAGCCAGCCGTTGAGGGCGCGCTTGGTCCAGCGGATCGCCGGCTGCGATCCGGTCGCGAGGGTCTCGGCGACGCGCAGCGCCTCCGGGAGCACCTCCTCGCGCGGGACGGCCTTGCTGACCAGCCCGATCCGCTCGGCCTCGGCGCCGTCGATCATCTCCCCGGTCATCAGGTGGTAGCGGGCCTTGGCCATGCCGGCGAGCAGCGGCCAGATGATCGCCGCGTGGTCCCCGGCGGCGACGCCGAGCTTCACATGCCCGTCGCCGATCCTGGCGTCCAGCGCGCAGACGGAGATGTCGGCGAGCAGCGCCACCACCGTCCCGGCGCCGACCGCGACCCCGTTGATCGCCGACACCACCGGCTTCTCGCAGTTGACGATGTTGTAGACGAGGTCGCTCATCTCCGACAGCATGTGCGACACGCGGTCGTGGTCGCCGATCATGCGCTCGACCATGCCGAGGTCGCCGCCGGCGGAGAACGCCCTCCCGGCCCCGGTCACCACCGCGACCCTGGTCTCGGGGTCGGCGGCCACGTCCTTCCAGACGCGCGCCAGCTCGCCGTGCATGCCCTCGTCCGCGGCGTTGTACTTCTCCGGCCGGTCCATCGTGATCAGCAGGACGCCGTTGGCGCGCCGCTCGAACCGCAGCTGCTCGTATCCGGTGTAGTCCATCTCTTCCCTCGCCTGCTCTCGGGTCCGCCCGGTCGCGAAGCCGGCCTCGCCGGACGCCGGGAACGCCGCCACCGCGGCGATGCCCGCGGGCTCGGCCGACCGGCGGAACGGTATCGCCCGGCCGAGCGCCTCGCCCAGCCCGGGGTCGCCCCGCGGGGCCCGCCTCCACGGGGGCGGGCCCCGCGCGAATCATCGAGGACGGGCGGGGACCGTCTCAGGGCGCTGGCATCATGTGGCGGGGTACGTGGTTGGGAGCGCGATGGCGGACGAGGCGAAGGACGTCCTGCGGGGCGGGTACGCGCTGCTCGGGGCTGCGCGCGACCTGATCGCCGACCACCGGCGGGCGCTCGCGGACGTGCACGCGGCGCTGGCGCCGCTGCGGGCCGAGGCGGCGCGGGAGCAGCTCGGGTCGATCCCGCTCGCGCGGCTGAAGGACGTGACGGACGGCCGGCTGCGGCTCGGGCCGCTGGAGGACGCGGGGTTCGCCAGCGTCGCCGACGTCCTGGCGGCGACCCCGTACCGGCTCCAGCTGCTGCCGGGCATCGGGCCGCAGACCGCGCGGCAGCTGCACGCGGCGGCGGGCAGCCTGGCGGAGGCGGCGGAGCGGTCGGCGACGGTGCGGATCGACGTGGAGCGGCGGGACGAGGCCATGACGCCCGTCGTCACCGCGCTGCACCGGCTGGTGAACGCCGGGCCCGACCTGCCGCGCGCGCGGACCGCGGCCGAGGAGGTCGACGAGCGGTTCGCGCCGCTGGTGCACGACGCGCGGCCCGCCGGGTCGTGGTGGCGGCGGCTCATCGCCGGGCCGGCGAGGCGGGAGCGGGCGCGGCGGGCGGTCGGCGAGCTGGCGGAGGCCCTGCGCGCCGAGCAGCAGCGGGACACCCGGCTGCTGATCTCGCAGGCGTCGGTGGACCTGCTGCGCCCCGACGCCTCCCCCGACGAGGCGTGGATCGACTTCGAGCTGCGGGCGTCCGACTACCAGACCCTCCTGGCCGAGCTTGCGGCGCTGGACCCCGAGCGGGGCGCCGCCGAGGGGTTCCTGCCCGGCGACCTGGCGGCGCGGGTCAAGGCGCAGCCGCTCGACGACGCGTTCCGGCGGGTGTCGCTGCGCGGGTACCAGTCGTTCGGGGCCCGGTTCGCGCTCGTCCAGCGGCGGGTGATCCTGGGCGACGAGATGGGGCTCGGCAAGACGATCCAGGCGATCGCCGCGATCGCGCACCTGCGGGCCGAGGGGGCGACGCACTTCCTGGTGGCGTGCCCGGCGAGCGTGCTGATCAACTGGGTGCGGGAGATCGAGACGCGCAGCACGATGGCCGCGCACCCGCTGCACGGTCCGGGACGCGCGGCGGCGCTGCGGAAGTGGGCCGGGGACGGCGGCATCGCCGTCACGACCCTCTCGACGCTGCACTCCCTGGACGTCCCGCCGGACCTCCCGGTCGGGATGTTCGTCGTGGACGAGGCCCACTACGCCAAGAACCACGAGACCCGGCGCGCGCAGGCCGTCGCGCGGTGGTGCCGGCGGACGGAGAACGTCCTGTTCCTGACCGGCACCCCGATGGAGAACCGGGTCGAGGAGTTCCGCAGCCTCGTCGCGCACCTGCGGCCCGAGGTGGCCGAGCGGGTCCGGCCGAGCGACGCGGCGATGGGGGCGCGGGCGTTCCGGTCGGCGGTCGCCCCCGTCTACCTGCGCCGCAACCAGCGGGACGTCCTCGTCGAGCTGCCCGAGGTCGTGCACGTGGACGAGCTGGAGGAGTTCAGCCGCGCCGACGCGGCCGCCTACCGGCGGGCGGTGGCGGACGGCAACTTCATGGCGATGCGCCGGGCCGCGTACGCCGTCCCGAAGAAGTCGGCGAAGCTCGACCGGCTGAGGGAGCTGGTGGACGAGGCCGCCGAGAACGACCTGAAGGTCGTGGTGTTCTCCTACTTCCGGGACGTCCTCGCGGCCGTCCGCGACGCGCTCGGCCCCGACGCGCGCGGCCCGATCGCGGGCGACACCCCGGTGGCCCGGCGGCAGGAGATCGTGGACGCGTTCACCGCCGACCCCGGGCACGCCGTCCTGCTGGCGCAGATCCAGGCGGGCGGGGTCGGGCTCAACCTGCAGGCGGCGTCCGTGGTGATCCTCTGCGAGCCGCAGGTGAAGCCGACCATGGAGACGCAGGCGGTCGCCCGCGCCCACCGGATGGGGCAGGTGCGCACCGTGCAGGTGCACCGGCTGCTCACGCCCGGCAGCGTTGACGAGCGCATGCTGGAGATCCTCCAGGTCAAGAGCATGCTGTTCGACCAGTACGCGCGCCGCAGCGACCTGGCCGAGCAGACGCCGGACGCGGTGGACGTCTCCGAGCAGGCCCTCGCCCGGCAGATCGTCGCGGAGGAGCAGGAACGGCTCGGGACCTGACCCCGGGTCCCGAGCCGTCAGCGGCGCGTCAGCTCCGGAGGAACTCCAGCAGGTCCTGGGCGAAGCGCTCCTTGTAGCCGGGCACCAGCGCCAGGCCGTGCGAGCCGCCCTCGTACACCTTCAGCGTGGCGTCGGGCACGATCTCGGCGGACTTGCGGCCGGTGGCGTCGATCGGGACGATCTGGTCGTCGTCCCCGTGCACGATGAGCGTCGGGACGTCGAACCGGCGCAGATCCTCGGTGAAATCGGTCTCGGCGAACGCGGTCACGCAGTCCACGCCGGCCTTGACGCTCTCCTGCATCGCCATGAACCAGAACGCGTCCCGGTTGCCCTGGGTGGCGCCGGTGCCGGGCCGGTTCGTGCTGAAGAACGCCTCGGAGACGTCCTTCCAGAACTGCGACCGCTCGTTCAGGATGCCCTTCTTGATGTCCTCGAACGCCTGCGCGGGCACCCCCGCCGGGTTGGCGTCGCTCTGCATCATCAGCGGCGGGATCCCCGACAGCAGCACCGCCTTCGACACCCGGCTCGTGCCGTGCCGGCCGATGTAGCGGGCCACCTCCCCGGCGCCCATCGAGTGCGCGACGAGGACGACGTCCCACACGCCGAGCGCGTCGATCAGGTCGCTGAGGTCGTCGGCGAAGGTGTCGAAGTCGTAGCCCCGCCAGGGCTGGGACGAGCGGCCGTGCCCGCGGCGGTCGTGCGCGATGGCGCGGTAGCCGGCGTCGGCGACGGCCTTCAGGTGGTCGTCCCAGGCGTCGGCGTTCAGCGGCCACCCGTGGCTGAAGATGACCGGCTGCCCCTGCCCCCAGTCCTTGTAGTAGAGCTCCGTGCCGTCGCGCGTCTTGATGTGACCCATCGGTCCCCCCGAATCGATGATGCCGGATCTCCGGCGGCGCGCCCCCGCGGCCGCCGTCACGCGCCGGGTACCCCGTGGCGGGCGGTGAAACCCCCGCGCACGGCTCGGACGCATCGGTACCGGGCGGGGCGGGGAAGAACGTGCCGGGACGCCGTGTTCAGGTGGCGACACCGGACGATCAAAGGGGATGCCATGGCCGAGGTCAGGGTGGAGCGCACCGGGGACGGGTTCCAGGCCGTCAACGCGCGGGGCGCGCGGGTCGCCATCGGCGACGGCGACACCGAGGGCGCGTTCACTCCCGTGGAGCTGCTGCTGGCGGCGCTCGGCGGCTGCGAGCTCGTCACCGTCGAGCCGCTGACGGCGAAGCGCGGGCACCGGATGGCGCGGCTCGCCGCGACCGTCCAGGCCGACAAGGTCGCGACGAGCACGCTGGGCACGATCACGCTCACCTACGACGTCGAGCTCCCGGAGGGCGACGACGCGGCGGAGGACGTGCTGAAGGCCGTCGCCGCACGCGTCCACGAGCGGTACTGCACGGTCGGCGAGGCGCTCCGCGAGCCGAAGAAGGTCGAGCAGGTCGTCTGACCGCGCAGTCCGCGCCTCGTTGACCTGCGGCGTGTTGGTGTTATGGAGCCCTTGGCGTCAAGTGGTTGTTGCAACGAGGTAGCGGTTGAGGGCCTGGGCTGGGGTGTTCCAGCCCAGGGTCTGACGGGGTCGCCCGTTGAGCTCGCGGGCGACCCGGTCCAGGTCTGCCTGGGTGTAGGTGCGGAAGTCGGTGGACGAACGCGGGAAGTACTGACGCAGCAGACCGTTGGTGTTCTCGTTGGAGCCGCGCTGCCAGGGCGAGTGCGGGTCGCAGAAGTAGACCCGGCACCCGGTGGCCAGGGTGAAGGCGGCGTGCTCGGCCATCTCGGCCCCCTGGTCCCAGGTCAGCGACGCCGCCAGCTCGGCCGGCAGCCGCCCCATCAGGCCGGTGAGCACCTTCACCACCTCCTGCGACACCCGCGAGTGCGGCAAGGCGCCCAGCATCACGAACCGGGTGGTGCGCTCGACCAAGGTGATGATGGCGCTGGACCCGCGGGCCCCGATCACCAGGTCCCCCTCCCAGTGCCCGGGCACCGCCCGGTCGCCCGCCTGCGCCGGCCGGGTCGAGATGTGCAGCCCCTGGACCCAGGGCTTACCGGACCGGGCCGCGCCCTCGGCCCGCGCCAGACGCGACTGCGGGCGCCGGGCGGCACGGCCGCTGCGCAGCACCGACCCCTCACCGTCCCGCAGGTCCAGCTGCCGGGCCAGCTCGGCCCGCATCCGGCCCCGGGCCTGGTAGTAGATCGCCTGGTAGATCGTCTCGTGCGACACCCGCATCTCCGGCTGGTCAGGGTAGAGGGCGCGCAGGTGCGCCGCGATCTGCTGCGGCGACCACCGCTGCACCAGCAGATCACGCACCACCGGCCACAACCGGCCCGCCCGCCAGGCCCGGCCCTTGCTGCCGCTGTTGCCGATCAGCTTGCCCGGCCGGTGCCGCCGCGCCCGCGCTTCCGTCTTGCGCTGCGCCGCCACATGCGAATACGTCCACCGGTACAGCCCACCCAGCCCGTCCGGGCAGGCGGTAGTGGCACGGCCGGGATGCCGCGCCCCACCACCACCGGCCACATCCGAGCACCGGTAGGAGTTGTTGCGCTTCACCTCCCGCCACACCGTCGACCGATCCCGCCCGATCACCTCCGCAATCCGCGGAAACGACCAGCCCGCACCGAACAACACCTCGATCTGCGCACGCTCGGTGCACGTCAAACGCTTTCCCGGCACCACAAGATCCTTCCAGAGGACCTCGTTGCAACAGACACTAGAAACCGCCGCCGCCGATAACAACAACACGCCGCAGGTGAACGCAGCTGGTCTAGCCGCAGGTCGTGGACGGCGCGGGGAGACGGCCGTGTAGGAGGTAGGCGTCGACGGCCTCGCGGACGCAGGGGTCGCCGGTGTCGTAGGCGCCGTGCCCCTCCCCCCTGAGGGTGAGGAGCACGGCGCGCCCGCCGAGTTCCCGCACCAGGGCCGGCGCCCACGCGTACGGGGTCGCGGGGTCGCCGGTGTTGCCGACGACGAGGATCGGCGCGGCGGACGGGGCGGACACCTCGCGGGCGGCGCCGTCGCCCCGCGCCGGCCAGCCGGTGCACTGCAGCAGGCTCCACGCCATCGACGCGCCGAACACCGGCGACGCGCCGCGGAACTTCGGCAGCAGCCGGCGGACGTCGGCGGCGGTGTAGCGGTCGGTGGTGTCCGCGCAGGTGATGGCGGTGTTGGCGGCGGACAGGTTGCTGTACGTCCCGTCCTCGGCGCGGCCGTTCTGGGCGTCGGCGAGCATCAGCAGCAGCGATCCGTTGCGGCGTTTCACCGCGTCCACCAGGCCCTGCGCGAGGTACGGCCAGGCGTCGCGCGAGTACAGCGCGGCGGCGACGCCGGTCGTGCCGAGGCTCTGGGTGAGCTCGCGGCCGGACGAGGTGGCGAGCGGCCGCCGGTCGAGCCCGGCGAGGATCCGCCCGACGGACGCGGTGACCGACGCGCGGTCCGTCCCGAGCGGGCAGGTCTTGCGCCCGAGCCGGGCGCAGGCGGCGGCGAAGTCGCCGAGGGCGCGCTGGAAGGCGGCGGCCTGCTGGAGGGCGAGGTCGGCACCGCCGATGCGGGTGTCCACGGCGCCGTCGAGGACGGCCCGGCCAACGCTGCCGGGGAACTGGTGGGCGTAGACGCCGCCGAGCCGGGTGCCGTAGGAGACGCCGAAGTAGCGCAGCCTCCCGTCGCCGAGCGCGATGCGGATCATCTCCATGTCGCGGGCGGCGTTCACGGTGCCGACGTGGGGCAGCAGTCCGCCGGAGCGGGCCGAGCAGCTCCGCGCGTAGCCGGCGCGGGCATCGGTGAGCGCGGTCTCCTCGGCGGGGGTGTCGGGGCTGTCGTCCATGGCGGCGAGCACGTCCATGCGCCGGCCGTCCACGCACCGCACGGCGGTGCTCCGCCCGACGCCGCGGGGGTCGAAGCCGATCAGGTCGTACCGGGTGCGGAGGGCGGCGTACTCGCCGGCGACCTGGGCGAGCGCGTCGACGCCCGCGCCGCCGGGGCCGCCGAAGTTGAACAGCAGGGAGCCGATGCGGTGCCGCCGGTCGGTCGCCGGCACCCTGATGAGGGCGATGCCGATCGTCGCGCCGGACGGCCGCGCGTAGTCGAGCGGCACCCGGAGCGTCGCGCACCTGGCGGCGGACGGCGGCGGCTTCCCGCCCGGCGGCGGGGACGGCAGCCCGGTGCAGCGCCTCCAGTCCGGCGGCGCGACGGTGGGCTGCTCGGTGGGCGGCTCGGTGGGCTGCTAGGTGGAGGGGGC
>NZ_SMJW01000191.1 GCF_004348335.1 Actinomadura bangladeshensis
GTCTCGGCGTGCGAGATCCGGGGGAGCCAGTCCAGCCAGCGCGGGAGGTACCAGTTCGCGCGGCCCAGCAGGGACATGACGGCCGGCAGCAGGACCACCCGGACGATCGTCGCGTCGATCAGGACGGCGACCGCCAGCCCGACACCGAGCTGCTTGAAGTCCTGCAGCGAGAGCGTGCCGAAGATCCCGAAGGTGGCGATCATGATGACGGCGGCGCTGGTGACGACGCCGGCCGTGGCGCGGATCCCCTCGCTCACGGCGCGGGCGGTGTCCAGGCCCCGGTCGTAGGCCTCGCGGATCCGGGAGACGACGAACACGTGGTAGTCCATCGAGAGGCCGAAGAGGACGACGAAGACGAACAGCGGGATCCAGGATTCGAGCGCGCCGGCGCCCGTCGTCCCGACGAGGGAGTCGCCCCAGCCGTGCTGGAAGACCGCCACCATCACCCCGTAGGCGGCGCCGACCGACAGCAGGTTCAGCACGATGGCGCTGACCGCGATCAGGAGCGACCGGAAGAAGACCAGCATGAGCAGGAACGTGATGCCCATGACGAACAGGAAGACGGGCGCGATGCTCTTCTTGAGCTGCCCGTTGTAGTCGACCGACCAGGCGAGCTGCCCCGTGACCGGCGCCTCGCCGACCTTCCCGACGGTCTGCGGGACGATCCGCTTGCGCAGGGTTTCCAGGGCGTGCTTCGAGGTCGCGTCCGAGCCGCTTCCCGCGAGCGGGACCTCGATCTCGGCGACGTTCGCGCGGGCGTGGACGGTCACCTCGATCGGCCCGTTCATCTCGCCGGACGCGAGCGCGTCCCGCTTGAGGTCGCTGATCGCCCGCTTGACCTGCGGAGCGTTGATGTCGCGCGCCTTCAGCACGACGACCGCGGGCGCCGGGTTCCCGGGGAACGCCTCGTTCAGGCGGGTGTAGGTCTGCGCGATCTCCTCGCCGGGCGGGATCTGCTGGTCGAGCGAGAGCTTCTCGGTCTTCATGCCGAGCGCGGGCGCGGCCAGCGCCAGCAGGAGCCCGGCCGACAGCAGCGCGGCGATGCCGGGACGGGCCAGCACCGGACGCAGCAGCGTCCCGACCACCCCGGCGCCGCGTTCGCGACGCCGCCGCGGCAGGCGGACGCGGCCGAAGTCGACCTTGTCGCCGAGCAGGGACAGCAGCGCCGGCAGGACGGTCACGGACCCGAGCATCGCGATGCAGACGACGAGGATGGTCGCGATCGCGAAGCCCTTGAACAGCAGCAGCCCGGACAGGAACATCCCGGACATCGCGACCATCACGGTGATTCCGGAGACGAGCACGGACCGTCCCGAGGTGGCGGCCGCGATCGCCAGCGCGGTCTCCCGGTCGCGGCCCCCGCGCCGCTCCTCGCGCTCCCGCTGCAGGTAGAACAGGCAGTAGTCGACGCCGACGGCGAGCCCCATCAGCAGCATCACCGAGTTCGTCGTCTGGTCGACGTGCAGCACGTGGCTGACCACCGCGAGGACGCCGCTCGCGGCCAGGAACGCGGTGAAGGCCAGCACGACCGGCAGTACGGCGGCGAGCAGCGCGCCGAACGCGACCAGCAGGATGCCGAGCGCGAGGGGCACCGCGGTCAGCTCGGCGCGCTTGAAGTCCTCGCCGAGCGCGTCGTCGAACCACGCGTCGGCGGTCGCGCCGCCGAACTCGCCGATCTCGACGGACGGGTTGTCCGCCTTCGCCTTCGCCACCGCGCCCTGGATCGCGGGCAGCGGGTCGTCCGGCGTCTCCTTGACCGTGAACTGGACGATCACGTGCCGGCCGTCCTTGGACACGACGTCCGGGCGCAGATCCGTGATCACGCCGGTGGCCTGGACGTTCGCCCGGACGTCGGCGACGGCGCCCTTCATCGCGGCCGAACCCGCGGGGGCGCCCGAGACCAGCACCGTCTCCTGGTCGGGGTCGTCGACGCCGGCCTCGGCGATGATCCGCTCGGCCCGCGCCGACTGCCCGGTGCCCTGCTCGTGGTCGGCCATCGTGACCTGGCCGGCCGCGCCGCCGAGCACGGAGGCCAGGACGACGAGCAGCAGCCAGCCGAGGATGGCCGTCGTGCGGTGCCGCGCGCTCCAGCCGCCGAGCGTCGCGGCGAGATTCCTTTTCATGGGGGTCCCCTGGTCCGATCGTCTGCGGGGTGACACCCATCGACGCTAGGAAGCGCGCACCCGGGCCGACATGGCCCTAACCGGCGTCCGGGGGTGGACGTAAGTACACCCCCCACTCGGGTTGCGGGCACACTGTGCGGGTGAGGGCGCACCAGAAGACTGGACTCCAGTTGGCAGGTGGACGACGGAGGCTCCGGTGAGCGGTGAAATGGTGCAAGAGAGCAGGCTGATGACGCATGCCAGGGCGCCCTGGCGCGGGCTGGCGCTGTGGCTGCTGGCGGTCCCGGCGACGCTCGTCGGGCTGTGGTTCGTCACGGTCATCTCGATGATCACGAGCTTCGTCGGGGTGCTGCTGTTCCCGTCCGCGACGATGCTGCTGCGCACCCAGCTCGACGCCTACCGCGAGCGCATCAACAAGTGGACGGACGCCGACATCCAGCGCCCGTACCTGCCCGAGCCGGAGCCCGAGCCCGGCATCCAGGGCGTCTTCCGGCGGTTCATCGCGCTGGTCTCCGACCCGGCCACCTGGCGCGACTACCTGTGGGTCGTCACCGACCCGTTCGTCGCGCTGTTCACCGCCGCGCTGCCGGCCATGCTGATCCTGTACGGGATCTGGGGCTACCTGCTGGCGGCGTTCGCCGGCGACATGATCGGCCACTACGGCGGCAGCGACTGGTACACCTACATCCACGTCACCGAGGGGTACGGCCGCGACGGCGGACGCGTCCTGTCCACGGTGGTCGTCGCCACCGCCTGCATCGTGATCGGGTACGCGATCGGGCCGAAGATGATGGCGGTGTACGGCCGCTGGGGCCGGACGATCCTCGGGCCGACGAAGAAGTCGCAGCTCGCGCTGCGCGTCCGGCACCTCACCGAGACCCGGTCGGAGGCCGTGGACGCGTCCGCCGCCGAGCTGCGCCGCATCGAGCGCGACCTGCACGACGGCGCCCAGGCCCGGCTGGTGGCGATGGGCATGACGCTCGGCGCGATCGAGCACCTGCTCGACAGGGACCCGGAGAAGGCGCGGCTGCTGCTCGCCGAGACCCGCGCGTCGTCGGCGAAGGCGCTGCACGAGCTGCGCGACCTCGTCCGCGGCATCCACCCGCCGGTGCTCGCCGACCGGGGGATCGGCGACGCGGTGAAGGCGCTCGCGCTCGACACCCCGATGCGGATCGAGGTCACCGTCGACCTGCCGGGACGGGCGGAGCCGCCGGTCGAGTCCGCCGCGTACTTCGCGGTCTCGGAGATCCTCACCAACGCCGCCAAGCACTCCGGCGCGTCCCGCGTGTGGATCGACATGGGGTACGAGAACGGCATGCTGCGCATCACGGTCACCGATGACGGGCGCGGCGGCGCCACCCTGGACGGCGGCACCGGGCTGCGCGGCATCGAGCGGCGAATCGGTACATTCGACGGCGTCCTCGCCCTCAGCTCGCCCGTGGGCGGCCCGACGATCGTGACGCTGGAGCTGCCGTGCGCGTTGTCCTCGCCGAAGACCTCGCCCTCCTGAGGGAGGGGCTGGTCAGTCTCCTGGAGTCGCACGACTTCGAGATCGCGGCGGCCGTCGACAACGGCCCCTCGCTCCTGAAGGCCCTGCTCGACCACCGCCCGGACGTGGCGGTGGTCGACGTGCGGCTGCCGCCGTCCTTCACCGACGAGGGGCTGCAGGCGGCGCTGGAGGCGCGCCGGCAGGTCCCCGGCCTGCCGGTCCTCGTGCTGTCGCAGTACGTCGAGCAGCTCTACGCCCGGGAGCTGCTCGCGGACGGCAGCGGGGCCATCGGCTACCTGCTGAAGGACCGGGTGTTCGACGCGGCCCAGTTCGTGGACGCCGTCCGGCGGGTCGCGGCGGGCGGCACCGCGATGGACCCGGAGGTCATCTCCCGCCTCCTCGCCAGCAACACCCGCGACACCCCGCTGAGCCGGCTGACCCCGCGCGAGACCGAGGTGCTGGAGCTGATGGCGCAGGGACGGTCCAACGCGGCGATCGCCGAGCGGCTCGTCGTGACCGAGCGGGCCGTCACCAAGCACACCGCCAACATCTTCACCAAGCTCGACCTGCCGGTCACGGGCGACGACAACCGCCGCGTCCTCGCCGTCCTCGCCTACCTCAACAAGTAGCGGGTCACCCGCGGCCGTGGCCGGTCAGCTGTAGTTGACGCCGTTCATGGACGGCTGGAGCGTGCCCTGGGAGAGGGTGCCGGGGCACATCTCGCGCGGGCCGTTCTGCCAGCTCGCGTCGACGGGCACCCAGCCGCCCCGCCAGGAGACCGCCCAGCCGCCGGCGGACGGGCAGTCCGGGCTCGTCCCGTACCTGAGGCCGGCGAAGACCGTCCGGCCGGGGCGGAGCGTGATGTTCACCCCGGGGCCCGGGTGGTTCTCGCGGGCGCCCTCGGCCGAGCTGTAGTACGGGCCGCCGGCGCCGCCGAGCCCGAGCGGCGCCCAGCCGGCCGGAATCAGGCAGGTCTCCCCCGACTTGTTGGTCAGCATCAGGGTCGCGAGCACCTTCTCCTCGGAGTCGGACTGCTGCTCCTGCATCTCCGCCCGCAGTTGCGCGGCGGTGCACCGGGCCGCGGCGGCGGGCGCCTGCGCGGCGGGGCGCTCATCGCCGGGGGAGGCGCCGGGGGAGGTGCCGGTGCCCGGGGTCTCGCCGGTTCCGGCGTTCGGGCCGGCCGTCGGCTCCACGTCCCCCACGTGGGCGCTGACCCGGCAGCCGGTGACGGAGAGCGCGAGCGCGAGCCCCGCACCGGCCAGCGCGAGCAGCGATCGGCGATTTGCACCCTGCGTCATGTTTCGAACCCCTTTGTAATCTTTCCTGGTCGCTGGATGAGATGACCGGTATGCCGGAAGAGTTCGAGCGATCTTCGCGTTCGTGCCGTGCGGGCCCAGAGCCGTACCGGGTGGCATAGTTTGCTCCGCGAGACGGCCCCGGGAGGGCGCGATGACGGTGGTTCTGGTCCTGCTGTGCCTGGCGATCGCCGGGCGGGAGCTGTACCTGGCGTTCGAGCGCCGGCATTCCCCGGGCGCGCCCGAGATCGCCGACATCCGCACCCAGCTCCGCGCGCTCAAGGGCACCCGGGACGAGCTGGAGGGGTTCCGCGCGTCCCAGCGGGAGCGGCTCGACCGGCTCGCCGCCGAGCAGGAGCGCGACCGGGAGGCGCTCGCCGCGGCCGACGCGCGGATCCGGTCGCTGATCACGCAGATCAACGACCGGGTGCTGCCGGACGTGGGCGGCCGGCTGAAGCGGCAGCGCGAGGCGGCCGGCGAGCAGCGCGAGGCCCTCGACCGGCTGGCCGCCGAGGTCGCGGCGCTCCGCGCGCACCTCGTCGGGCGGCTCGACCAGGCCGTCGCCGCGTCCCTCGGGGCCGAGCCCGCCGAGCTGGTCGCCGGGTTCCTCACCGCCGACCCGGCCGCCGCGCGGGGCCCGCTGACCGGCCCCTACGAGCGGTTCGCCGAGCACCACGGGCTGCGCGTCGAACTGGCCGACCGGGACCGCTACTACCTGTCCGGACGCAGCCCGCGCGCCCTGGAGAGCGACTTCATCGAGCTCGTCGCCGCCCTGCGCGCGGACTGCCGGGAGACCACCGGCGTGGCGCGCACCCTGCTGGGCGCGCTCCGCGGCGTCGACCGGGGCGGAGCGCAGATCGGGCCGCTGCTCATCGTCCGGACGCCCGGGTCGCTGGTGTGCGGGGTGCTGCCGCTCGCCGAACTGCGCCGCCCCGCCGCGGACCTGCTGACCGACCCGCCCGAGGCGGCCCGCCGCCTGCACCGCCTCCCAGAGCCCAGACTCTACGAAGCGCGCAACACCTGACACCGAGCCGGCTCGCGTTGACCTGCGGCGTGTTGTTGTTTTCGACGCGCTCATAACAACAACACGCCGCAGGTCAACGAAGGCGGGGGTCAGCGGATGGGGGTCGTCCAGGTGAAGGTCGGGGGCCGGCGTTCCAGGAACGCGGCCACGCCCTCGTCCACCTCGCCGCTCAGGGCGACCTCCGCCAGCCAGCGCGCGGCCTTCTCCTCGACCGGGCCGCCGGCGGCGATCGCGTCCACGATGTCCTTGGTCGCCTGCTGGGTGAGCAGCGAGCGGGACGCGAGCGTCCCGGTGAACGCGGCCACCCGGTCGCGCAGGCCGCCCGCCGGGACGACCTCGTCCAGCAGCCCGATCCGGAGCGCGTGCCCGGCGCCGACCAGGTCCGCGGAGAACAGCAGGTACTTCGCGGCGGCCGGCCCGACCAGCCGGACGAGGCGGGCCGTCGCGGCGGCCGGGTAGACGATCCCGAGCTTGGCCGGGGTGATCCCGAACCGCGCGTCCTCGGCGGCGAACCGCAGGTCGCAGGCCGCCGCGAGCTGGCAGCCGCCGCCCACGCAGTACCCCTCGATGGCGGCCAGCGTCGGCTTCGGGAACGCGGCGAGCGCCCGCTCGGCGACCGTCGACAGGTGCGAGTCGTCGTCGCGGTGGATGTCGCCCAGCTCGGCGATGTCGGCGCCCGCGCAGAAGTTGCCGCCCGCACCCGTCAGCACGACGACCCGGACGGCGTCGTCCTTCGCCAGGGTCTCCAGGATGCCGGGGAGCGCCCGCCACATGTCCGCCGACATGGCGTTCCGCTTGGCCGGCCGGTCGATGGTGATCGTCGCGACGCCCGCGGCGACGTCGAAGCCGAGCCCGGCGGCCATGCTCATCCTCGGTTCCCCCTTCTCGGTGCGACGCGGCTCATCGTACGGAGCGCGTTTCCCCCGGTCGTTCCCGGGGCATCTCCATTGATCGGAACCCCCACCGCGTTCGCGGAGTCATAACCACGGAGTCACATCCGGACGAGACGGCGGCGCGTGTCGGGGGACCGTGCCGGCGACACTCCGCCACGTCCCGTCAGCACAGGGGGAACGACCTGCATGAACGCAATACGCGGCCGCCGGGGAATGCCAAACGCGCTTCGCGTGCTGTACTGTCGAGGCAGCGCCTCCGGATTCCGCGAATCGCAACGAAGGCGTTTCTTCCCCGCCCGGGCCATCTGAGCGCCCGGTGATCCTCCCGGTTCGGTACGCGCACCTCGGTGTTCCGGACCGCCGCACAAGGGAGCCGACGTCAGCCCGGTGAACCGAGCTGCATTTCTCGCATTCCTCTCGCGTACGCGCCGCGGGTTCCGCCGCCGTACCCGGGAATCGACTCCAGGCTGCGCGGGCCTTTCCGCGCGGGCCTGAGAAGGGACCCACATGTCCACTCCCACCCTCACCACCGAACGCCCCGCAGGCGCCGCCACCGGGCGCAAGGCCCAGGCGCACGCCGTGCCCCCGCAGAACGGCCGGAAGGGCGGCCAGCAGTCGCGGCGCCCCGTCGAGGACGCGCCCGCCGTCCCGTTCCACGGCCTCCTCGCCGTCCAGGACAAGCACGCCTTCATCCGCACCTCCGGCTACCTCGCCGGCCCGGACGACGTGCACGTCTCCCTCGCCCAGGTCAAGGCGCACCACCTGCGTCCCGGCGACGTCATCGTGGGCACCGCGAAGGCGCCGAAGTCGAGCCGGGAGAAGTTCGGCTCGCTCGCCCGCGTCGAGACCGTGAACGGCCTCCCGGCGGCGGAGGCGGCGAACCGCCCCGAGTTCGCCAAGCTGACCCCGCTGTTCCCGGACGAGCGGCTCCGCCTCGACACCGGCCCCCTCGCCACCCGCGTGATCGACCTGATCGCGCCGATCGGCAAGGGCCAGCGCGGGCTCATCGTGTCGCCGCCGAAGGTCGGCAAGACGATGGTCCTGCAGGCCGTCGCGAACGCGATCGCGCAGAACAACCCCGAAGTGCACCTCATGGTCGTGCTCATCGACGAGCGCCCCGAGGAGGTCACCGACCTGCAGCGGTCCGTGCGCGGCGAGGTGATCCACTCGACGTTCGACCGGCCCGCGCAGGACCACACCGCGCTCGCCGAGCTCACCATCGAGCGGGCCAAGCGGCTCGTCGAGCAGGGCCACGACGTGGTCATGCTGCTCGACTCGATCACCCGGCTCGGCCGCGCCTACAACCTGGCGGCGCCGTCCAGCAGCCGCATCCTCGCCGGCGGTGTCGCGACCACCGCGATCTACCCGCCGAAGAAG
Source organism: Actinomadura bangladeshensis (assembly GCF_004348335.1). Classification (GTDB taxonomy): domain Bacteria; phylum Actinomycetota; class Actinomycetes; order Streptosporangiales; family Streptosporangiaceae; genus Spirillospora; species Spirillospora bangladeshensis. Next base: position 8,202 of record NZ_SMJW01000191.1, read on the forward strand.
TTCTTCGGCGCCGCCCGCAACATCGAGAACGGCGGCTCGCTCACGATCCTCGCCACCGCCCTCGTGGAGACCGGCTCCCGCATGGACGACGTCTTCTTCGAGGAGTACAAGGGCACCGGCAACATGGAGCTGAAGCTCGACCGCGGCCTCGCCGACCGGCGCGTCTTCCCCGCCGTCGACATCGAGGCGTCCGGCACCCGCCGCGACGAGCTGCTCATGTCCCCCGAGGAACTCGCCCTCTCCTGGCGCCTGCGCCGCGCCCTCCAGGGCCTGGACAGGCAGCAGGCCGTCGAGCAGCTCCTGGAGAAGATGAAGGGCACCTCCTCCAACGCCGAATTCCTCCTCCGCCTCCAGCAGACCACCTGACGCACCCCCGCGCCCACGCGGAAGTCAGCCGGTCTTCTCGGGGCGGAAGGATTTGAGGATCTTGTCGTAGAGGCGCTGGCCGGGCGTCCAGTCGGGGTCCGGCGCGTAGAAGCAGAACTCGTATCCGGCCGCACGGCTGCACAGCACGTGCCTGACGCCGTCCTCGCCGCCGGTGTGCCGGCCGTCCCGCCAGGTGAACTCCCACTCGGCGGCGCCCGCGATCACCTCGGGGACGGGTTCGAGCCGCAGCCGGTGGTAGCCGGGGAAGCGGCGCCCCTGCACCGCGCGGTGCTCTTCGGCGCGCAGTCCGGCGAGCGCGTCACCGGGCGCCGGGGCGATGCGCAGCCCCCGCTCGGATCCCGCGTCCTTCCAGATCATGACGCCGCCGCTCCGCTCGGCCTGCCAGCCCACCGGCACCCGCACCGAGTAGGCGCCCGTCTCGCGGTACTTCGCCGTCTTGACCGTCACGCCCGCCGCCGGGCGCAGCGCGACCGCCTCGCTCTTGCCGATCGACGTCCAGCGGGCCGCCCAGGTGCCCGCGCCCGCAGCCAGCACGGCGAGCGCCGCGACGCTGACGACGGCGCCCGGCCGCAGCCGCCGCCCCTTGAAGGGCCGCCCGAGCGGACGCCGGGGCCGCGCCACCACGGCCTGCTTCGTCCAGGGGACGCGAGACCGCCGTCCCGTCCGGGGGCGCGGGGAGCCGCGCGGCGGCGTCCCGTCCGACCCGCCGCGGCCCGACCCGCTGTGCCCGGATCCGCTGTGCCCGGATCCGCTGTGCCTGGATCCGCTGTGCAGGGTCCACGGGACGCGCGGGCCGCGCATGACCCGGCGCGTCGCGGGGACGCGCGGCTCCTTCGGGAGCGTCGCGCGCGTGATGCCCGGTTCCGGGAGAGAACCGACGACGTCCCGCAGCAGGTCGGCGGTGGCCTCTGCGGTCAGCCGGTCCTCCGGCCGCTGCCGCAGCAGCCCCTCGATGACGGCGGTCAGCGGCCCCGCGCGCACCGGACGCGCGTAGTCGCCGAGCAGCACCGCCATCATCGACGCGAGCGCGTGGCAGCGCAGGAACGGGGAGAAGCCCTCGACCGCCGTGTAGAGCGTCGCCCCCAGTGACCACAGGTCGGACGCCTCCACGCTCGGCTGCCCGTCGACCCGCTCCGGCGGCAGGTAGGCGGGGGATCCCTCGATGCCGGCGGGCATCGTGTCGGCCAGCTCCCGGCCGTTGTGCATGTGCACGGCGAGCCCGAAGTCGCTGAGGAGAACGCGCCCGTCCTCGCAGATCAGGACGTTGCTCGGCTTGACGTCGCGGTGCAGGATGCCCGCCGCGTGGGACGCGCGCAGCACCGACAGGACGGCCGCGCCGATCTCCGCCGTCCGCCGCACGCCGAGCGGCCCGTCCTCGGTGACCAGGCGGTTCAGCGAGCACGACTCCAGGAACTCCATGACGATCCAGGGGCGGCCGTCCTCGATGATCAGGTCGTGGACGGCCACCACGCCGGGATGCCGCAGCGCGGCGGTGGCGCGCGCCTCCGCCAGCAGCCGCCGGCACATCACCCTGCGCTCGCTCTGGGTGATGCGCGGCGGCAGATGGACCTCCTTGACCGCGACGTCCCGGTCGAGCATCTCGTCGTACGCCCGCCAGACGGTGCCCATGCCGCCCCTGCCGACCACAGAGAGCAGGCGATACCGTCGCGCGAGCGGTATCAACCGATCCCCATTCATGCTGGGGATAATCGCCGGAACGCGCCCAAGACACGCCCCTTCGGCATCAATTGATTTTTGACCGCTCGGCAGCCGGAAATGCACGCGCAGCCGTGGTATAACCGCGCGTCGCGCATTTAGGCGAGCACGCTGCGCGCCCACTTGTAGTCGGACTTGCCGACGGCCGTGCGCTGCACCTCGTCCACCACCGTGATCTGCCGCGGCAGTTTGTAGCCGGCGAGGCGGCCGCGGCAGTGCTCGGTGAGCTGCTCCAAGGTGACCGTGGCGCCGGGGCGGGGCGCGACGACGGCGGCGACGCGCTGGCCGAACCGCTCGTCCGGCAGGCCGACCACGACGGCGTCGTAGACGTCGGGGTGGTCCTTCAGCGCGACCTCGACCTCCTCCGGGTAGACCTTCTCCCCGCCCGTGTTGATGACGAGGGAGCCGCGGCCGAGGAGGGTGATCGTGCCGTCCTCCTCCAGGCTCGCGAAGTCGCCGGGAACGGACCAGCGGGTCCCGTCGGCGGCCGTGAAGAACGTCGACGCGGTCTTCTCCGGGTCGTTGTAGTAGCCGAGGGGAATGTGGCCGCTGCGGGCGAGCTTGCCGATCTCGCCGGGCTTCACCACGTTCAGGTCGTCGTCCAGGACGGTGATGCCCGGCTTCATCATGAACCTGGCCGTGCCCTCCTTGGCATCGACGGACGGGCCGCAGGCGCCGGTCTCCGAGGCGCCGTAGTTGTCGAGGAACATGATGTTCGGCAGCTGCTCCTGGATCGCCTGCTTGGCGCCCTCCGTGAGCGGCGCGCCGCCCGAGGCGACCGCGATCAGCGGGGACGTGTCGTACCCGCCGCCCGCCAGCGCCTTCGCGACCGGCCGGGCCATCACGTCGCCGACCAGCATCAGCACGTTCGCCTTCTCCTCAGCGAGGAGCCCGAGCGCCTTGTCGGCGTCGAACGCGTGGTCGGTGTAAAGGACGACCTTCGCGCCGCTGAACAGGCCCATGAACGCGACCCACTGGCCGGCGCCGTGCATGACGGGCGCGCAGTCGAGGACGGCCATGCCGGGCTGGTCGGCGTTGGCGGCCAGCTCCTCGGGGCTGCCGATCGGGTCGCCGAGGACGTTCCCGCCGCCGAGCGCGCCGAAGAAGATGTCCTCGCAGCGCCATTCGACGCCCTTGGGATAGCCGGTCGTGCCGCCCGTGTACATGATGTAGCGGTCGTCGCTGGAACGCGGCGGGAAGTCGTCGCTGGGGTCGGCGGCGGCGAGCGCCTTCTCGTACTCGATCGCGCCGGGGATCTCGTCCTCGGCGCCGTCCTCCAGGACGACGATGTGCCGCAGCGTGGGCAGGTCGCCCCGGATCTCCTCCACCTTCGCCAGGAGCGAACGCTCGCCGATCAGCGCGACGGAGTCGGAGTCGTCCAGGACGTGCCGCAGTTCGGCGGCGACGTAGCGGAAGTTCACCGGGATCGGCACGGCGCGGATCTTGAAGGCGCCGAGCATCGCCTCGATCCACTCGGCCCGGTTGTAGGCGAGGATCGCGACGTGCTCGCCCGGCCGCACCCCGGCCGACGCCAGATGGTGGCCGACCCGGCTCGCGCGCTCGCTGAGCTGCCGGTACGTCCGCCGCTCGGCCCCGGCGACCAGGGCCGGACGGTCCGGTCCGGCGGCGGCCAGGATCTCGATCAGGTCGGCCAGGTTGTAGCTACGCGCCATGCCACGTCCTCGCAGGTGTCGGGGTGGGGGACCGGTTCCGATCCTGCTCGTGGACGGCGGCCGAACTCAATGCCTATTGGCGCCCGGTCCAATGAGATGGGTCACACGCCGCACTGAGTCGTATCCCACAGCGCCTCATCCGGCCACGGGCGGGGTCCTTACACGGCTCTTATCTGGGTACCGGCATGCTTGGCCGTAACGATTCAGTATCAGACGGGGGTAGTGGTGAGCGCAGGCGCGATGGCGTGGACCCCGCCGACGTGGGAGGAGATCGTCAGCGAGCACTCCACGAGGGTGTTCCGGCTGGCGTACCGGCTGACCGGCAACCGGCACGACGCCGAGGACCTGACGCAGGACGTCTTCATCCGGGTCTTCCGCTCGCTGTCGTCCTACAGCCCCGGCACGTTCGAGGGCTGGCTGCACCGGATCACGACGAACCTGTTCCTCGACCGCGCCCGGCGCAAGCAGCGCATCCGGTTCGACTCCCTCGCCGACGACGCGGCCGAGCGCCTGCAGGGCCGCGAGCCGACGCCCGCGCAGGCCTACGACGACCGCCACCTGGACGCCGACATCCAGAAAGCGCTGGACGGGCTCGCCCCCGAGTACCGCGCCGCCGTCGTCCTGTGCGACATCGAGGGCCTCTCCTACGAGGAGATCGCCGCGTCGCTGGGCGTGAAGCTCGGCACGGTCCGCTCCCGCATCCACCGGGGCCGCGCCCAGCTGCGCGACGCCCTGGAGCACCGCCGCCCCGCCGAATGCACGCAGTGAGGCCGTGCATCCGTGACAAGCGTCACTAGTGACTGCTGAGTAACTTCCGGCCTACCCTTCGGCCGTGGACATCGTCTTCGATCGCCGCGGCGAAGGCCCGCCCCTCGTCCTGCTGCACGGCATCGGGCACCGCCGCCAGGGCTGGGCCCCCGTCATGGACCTGCTCGCCGCGGAACGCGACGTCATCGCCGTCGACCTGCCCGGCTTCGGCGCCTCCCCGCCGCTCCCGCCCGGCACCCCCTACACGCTCGAAACCGTCCTCTCGATCCTGGCCGACTCGTTCGCCGACCTCGGCCTGGACAGGCCGCACATCGCGGGCAACTCGCTCGGCGGCCTGTTCGCCCTCGAAGCCGCCGACCGCGGCCTCGCCAGCTCCGCGACCGGCCTGTCCCCCGCCGGCTTCTTCAACGCGGCCGAACTGCGGTACGCCGCGTCCGTGCTGCGGGCGTCCCGGCTCGGTGCCCGCGTGCCGGACCCCCTCCTGGCGCGCCTGGCCCGCTCCCCGCGCCGCCGCGCCGCGATGTTCGGCATGATCTACGGCCGTCCCGACCTCATGGACCTGGAGGTCCTCGCCGGCGACGCCCGCGCGATGCGGGACGCTCCCGGCTTCGAACCGACCCTGCGGGCCGGCCGCGGCACCCGCTTCCTCGGTTCCTGCGCGGACGTCCCCGTCACGATCGCGTGGGGCACCAAGGACCGGCTGCTGCTGCGGAGCCAGGCGATCCGCGCCCAGCGCCGCCTGCCGAACGCCCGCTTCGTCTGGCTGGAGGGCTGCGGCCACGTCCCCATGGCGGACGACCCGGCGCTCGTCGCGAAGGTGCTCCTGGCCGGCAGCGCCCACCCGTTGAAGACCCGGACCGCAGCCTGACCCACTACATCCAGCGTGCGATGACGGGACGCATGTGCTGCTCGTCCCCGGCGGCGCCGACCGCCGTCTCGTAGAGGCGGGGTGAATCGGGCTTCTCGCTCGTCCACGCCACCTCCTCTCTCCTCGGGTCAGTAACGATAAGAAGTCGCAGAAGGCGCCACCGGATTACATGTGAAGCCGAAACTTTTCGTACCTGCCGAATGATTGGCGTGGACGAACGACCGGGTTAGCATCCGATCCATGAACTCTGGCTATCGGGTTCTCAGCGAAGACCAGGCAGAACACTTCCTCGACCGGGGATACGTCGTCATCAACGACTGCTTCACCCCGGAGGCCGCCGAAGAGTACACGAGCACCATCTGGACGCGCCTCGGCTACGACCCCGACGACCGGTCGACCTGGACGGAACCCGGGACCCACCTGCCCGCCCATCGCGAGATGGACATCAAGGAGTTCGCCCCGAAGGCATGGGGCGCCGTATGCGACCTGGTCGGCGGCGAAGACCGCATCAAGCAGCCCTACAACTGGGGCGACGGCTTCGTGGTCAACCTCTCGCAGGGCTCAGAGGAGCCGTGGTCTCCGCCGTCCGCCCAATCCCCCGGCTGGCACAAGGACGGCGACTTCTTCCGCCACTTCCTGGACTCACCCGAGCAGGGCCTGCTCACCCTGGTTCTGTGGTCGGACGTCCAGCACCAGGGCGGCGCGACGTTCGTCGCGGCCGACTCGATCGCCCCGGTCGCCCGCTTCCTCGCCGACCACCCGGAGGGCGTCCTGCCCACCGACTTCCCTTACGCGAGCCTGGTCGGCCAATGCGCGGATTTCGTCGAGGCCACCGGACGCATAGGCGACGTGTACCTCCTGCACCCCTACATCCTGCACGCCAAAGCCCAGAACCTGCTTCGCCGCCCGCGGTTCATCACCAACCCGCCGGTCACCCTGGCCGAGCCGATGAATTTCAACCGCCCGAACCCCGCCGACTTCTCTCTGGTAGAACGAACAATCCTGCGGGCCTTGGCCGTAGACCATTACGACTTCAAGTCGACCGCTCCGCGAGAAGAAGTCGTCCCCGAACGCGTCCTGCGCCAAGCCCGCATGAAAACCGAAGAAGAAGCCCGCCTGGCCGCGGGGCCCCGTTAACCGACAGGATTATCCGGCGAAGCCGGCCACACCCGCTCCCACTCGTCCGCCGCGCGGACCCGTGACGACTCTACGAACCGGCCGCCCTCGACCACCCAGTCGTCCGATCCCGGAATCAGGCGGCCAGGACGGTTCCGAGGACGAGGACGGCCAGGCTGAGGAGGCCGATCGAGGCGCGCAGTACGCCGGCGCTGCGCGCTCCGCGGCGGACGCGGGCGGCCAGCGGGGCGTTGTCGGGATCGGCCAGGGCGTCGCGGCGGAGGCGGGTCATGCGGCGTGCCTGCAGGACGCCGAAGGCGAGAGCGGCGACCAGGGCGGCGGTCAGCACGGCCGTCGCGGTGAGCGTGCCGTCCCAGGGACGGTCGGCGACCAGGGCCGCGCCCGTGCCGATGGCCAGGACCAGCGCGGCGGTCCCGACGATCCCGTACAGCCTGCCGAGGGCCCGGAAGAACGCGACGCGGTCCGCGGGGCCGAGCGTCCGGAAGGTGACACGGGCGACCACGCCGATCGCGACGAACCCGCCGAACCACACGGACGTGGCGATGAGAAGGACGCAGGCGAGTGCGACCTCGACCCCATGAGACATGCTGCACCCACTCGGCTCCGGCGGCGGGACGGCCCGTCCGCATCCGCTGATCCACTCGCCTCTTTTTTACAAGGTGGATTGTGTAAATACAAGGCAGGTCGGTGTGGGCTGCCGCACTTGGACGGCCATGAGGCGAGCGTGAGTTTTTCCATGGTCGCCATACGTACCGGCCGTCCCACTGCCGCGGCACGCGGTTCCGGGCGGCGGGGCCCGCGTCCCCGGAGTGCGCGGGCCCCGCCGCCTGGGTCAGCCGGTGACGGGGAGGTCGCCGGTCACCG
>NZ_SMJW01000192.1 GCF_004348335.1 Actinomadura bangladeshensis
CCGACGGCCCGCCCCCGACAGCCCGCCTCTGACACCCGCGGATGTGAGATGAACCAGGCTTCGCCCCTCCCTAATCCGGGCATCGGCGTTCAAACTGGCCGTGTGCACCCTCTCATCGAAGTGCCCGCACTGGACCGGCTGCTGCGACGCCAGACGCCCGTGATCCTGCTGGACGTCCGATGGCACCTGGCGGGACCGCCGGGGATCGAGTCCTACCGCAAGGGGCACCTGCCCGGCGCCGTCTTCGTCGACCTCGACCGCGACGTGGCCGGGCCGCCCGGCCCCGGCGGCCGCCATCCCCTCCCCGAACCGGTCGTCTTCGAGTCGGCGATGCGCCGCGCGGGCGTGTCGCAGGACAGCCTGGTCGTGGTCTACGACGACGCCGACTCCATGTCCGCGGCCCGCGTCTGGTGGTCGCTGCGCTACTTCGGGCACGAGCGGGTCCGCGTCCTGGACGGCGGCTACCGCGCCTGGACGGAGGCGGGCCACCGGGTGGACACCGCCGAACCCGAGGTGAAACCGGGCGACTTCATCGCCAACCCGGGCCGCCTGCCCGTCCTGGACGCGGAGGGCGCCGCCGAACTGGCCAGGGCCGGCGTCCTCCTCGACGCGCGCGCCGCCGAACGCTACCGCGGCGACCAGGAACCGGTCGATCCGGTCGCCGGGCACATCCCGGGCGCCCGGAACGCTCCGACGTCCGGCAATGTCGGCGTCGACGGCCGCTTCCTGCCGCCCGAACTGCTGCGCGAGCGCTTCGCCCAGCTGGGCGCGACCGACGCCCTGGACGTCGGCGCCTACTGCGGCTCCGGCGTCACCGCCGCCCACGAGATCCTCGCCCTCAACCTCGCCGGCATCCCGGCCGCGCTCTACGTCGGCTCCTGGTCCGACTGGGTGACCGACCCGTCCAACCCCATAGCCACCGGCGACACCTGACCACCCGCCCGACCGCACCGACGTCCGCCTGCGGGGGCGGCGGTGGGTTGCGGGCATCAGTTGGCGCCCATGGCGAGGAAGCCGAGGGTGGCCGGGGTGCGGGGGAGGGCCGCCAGGGCGCGGGACGGTGGCTCGCCGGACGCGACGGCCTGGTGGAAGGCGGACATGAACTCCGGGGTCGCCTCGTCGCGGACGGGGGTGACGCTGGCGACCACCGTGGCCGTGCCGAGGGCGAGGAGGGCGCCGGCCATGCCGAGGACGGCGTCGCCCTCGTCGGCGCGGCCGATGTCGCAGGCGGACAGGACGATCAGGTGCGGCGGGGCGGTCAGCTCGTCGAGGTCGTGCACCATCAGCGGCCCGTCGGCGAGGCGCAGCCGGGAGAACAGGGCGTTGCCCTCGCGGAACTCGCCGTGGGCGGCGATATGGGCGAGGGCCGCGCCGTCCAGGGCGTCCCGGACGGAGCCGGCGCGGGCGGCGGGGCCGGTGAGCAGGCGCGCCTGCGGGTGCAAAGCGTGGAGGGCGGCGACCTCCCGTTCGGCATGATCCAGGTCGGGCCCTGCGACGAGCACCGTGTGCCCGCCGGAGGGCGTGGCCGCGTGGGCTTGGAGCCATGCACCCGCGGACGGGACGATCGTGAACGGGCGCCTGGCCAGCGAGGGGAGCGCCGCCCACGGGAGGCCGTGCAGCGTGCCTGTCGGGGCGATCACGAGTTCCCGGTCGCCCAGGACGCCGTCCAGCGGGGCGAGGAGGAGGCCGTCGAGGCGGCCGGCCGCGCCGGTGAGGGTGGCCAGCGACTGCGGGCAGTCCTCCTCGGCGAGGCGGCGTGCGGCGAAGCGGATCAGGCCGGTCTCGTGCTCGATGCCGTCGCATGATCCGAGGTGGTGGCGGCCGGGGCGGCCTTCCGCGACCGTGACGGCGTGCAGTTCGCCGCCGATCGCCACCATCTCGACGAGGGCGCGGTCGCCGAGCGCGGCGGCGATCCCGGTGGCCTCGACGGAGCGTGGAGGCGCCGCGCCGGACGGGCGGCGCCGCGTCCGGGCGCGGATCCGCGCCTCCAGGCCGGCCATGTCCGGCAGGAGCACCGACGGGACGCCGCCCCGCGCGGTGTCGGCCGTGTGGTCGACGCTCAGGGCGCGGAGCGCGGCCAGCGCGGCGGCCCGCTCCGGATCCCTCGGCGGACGGACCCGGACCGGCCGTGCGATCGCCCGCCGCCGCTCCTCCACGGCGAGCAGCTCCCGCGCCGACCGGGCCAGGCCGAGGCCCAGCCCGGCCAGCTCGGCGGCGAAACCGGCGGCGCGGGCGCGGAGGTCGAGCGCACCGAGCGCCTCCGCGTGCTCCTCGGTCACCTTCAGGCCGGCTCTGACCGCCGCCACCGCGCCCCCGTGGTCGTCCCGTGCCGCGCGTTCGAGGGCGATGGCGTGCCAGGCCGCGATCTGGGCGGACGCATGCCCGCGCGAACGCCCGACAGCGGACAGAAGATGCCCGGCAGGTCGGCCCAAGGCCAGCGCCACGCGCGCGGCCACGATGCGGGCCTCGTCGGCGGCATCGGACCAGCCGCCGTCTTCCAGCCGGTCGGCCGTCGCCACCGCCGACCGGAGCAGGACGGGAGAGCGTTCACCGGACGCCCACCTGGCCTTGAGCAGAGTGTGCTCGGCCAGAAGCATCCATCCCGTTCGTTCCTGCTTGGCGAACATGGTGCCGGCCTGCTCGGCCGCTTCCGTCGCCTGTTCGGGGTCGCCGTCGGCCAGTTCGGCGTTGGCGAGGAGGAGGAAACCGTCCGCGACATCGCATCTGTAGCCGTTCGCCATGGCCTCGTCCAAGGCGGCGGCGAGGACGGGACGTGCCTCACCGGGCAAGCCCGCCACGATGAGGGTCTCCGCCTGGTCGAACCTGCACTGGGCCAGGCGTTCACCGGTCAGGCCCGGTTCGGCCTCGGCGAAGAGGCGAAGCGCGCGCGGGACGTCCCCACGCCGCGACGCCACGAATGCCAGGTTCCCCTTCGCCATGGCCGTCTGGTGACGCAGCCCGGACGCCTCGCCCACCGCGACGGCCTCCGACAGAGCGTCCTCTGCACGCTCGTAGTCACCACGGAAGGCCAGCGCCAGACCCAGGTTGGTGAGCAGGCCGTTCAGCACGGCCGGGTCATCGCCTTGGCGCAGCCGGGGTAAGGCGTCCGCGGCCACTTCGCGTGCCTCGTCGAGGCGCCCTGCCCGCGCGAGGGCGCACGCCTTGTTCGCGGCAAGGCGGTCTGCGTCGGGGCCGTCCAGAATGGGCTCGGCCTCACTGGCACGGGCGAGCGCCCCGTTGACGTCACCCCGTGCAGTGAGCAGACCGACAAGGTTCATCCGCACCTGTGCCGCCGCGTAGCCCTCGGCCAGGCACAGCGCACGGTGGAGGAAGGCGAGGCCCTCGTCCAACCGCCCCAGTTCCTTGGCGGCCAGCCCGGCCACCCGAAGCGCCAGCACGCCGTCGCCGATCTCCAGCAGCCCGCCGCCTTCCAGCACGTCACTGCCGTCAAGCAGGCTGTCACCACGCAGTGCGTCGGTGTCCTCCAGCAGGCCGCTGCTCTCCAGTAGATCGTGTGCGCGGGCATAGGCGGTCGCCGGGTCCATCGCCGCCATCCACAGCAGCGCGCGCTCGTCCCGCCCGGTCAAAGGCGGATCCAGCTCGTCACGATCGAGGAGCCGTCCTCCAGCTGGAAGACGAGGCTGACCAGGCCCTGCGGGACGCGCGGGACGCGGAACAGACCGGCCGGCTCGGCGTGCGCAGTGATCCCGTCCGGCGAGAGGTCACGGTGCCGGACCTGGACGACCGCCGGTGCGCACGGGACGAGCCGCCCGCTGATCTCCCGCTCCCGGCCGTGCTCGGCCACCTCGATCTCCACCGCCCGGCCGGGGCAGGTGAACGTCAGCGTCCGGCCCGCCGCGCCCCGCACGCCCGCCGCCGCCCGCGCGGCCCGGTCGTGCGCCAGCTCCGCCAGCTCCGCCGACGGCGTCCGCCAGGCGATCGACGCGCGGGCCGCCGCCAGCACGTCCGCGGGCACGGGGTCCAGGACCTCGAACGCGTCCCGGACCCCGGACATCAGCTCGTCGTCGTTCACGGGACGAGCCTCCGCAGCGCCTCAAGGCACCGGGCCCGCGTCGGGCCGACGCTGCCGACCGGAATACCGAGCGCGGCGGCCAGTTCGGCGTGGCTCGGCGCCAGCGCGAACAGCCGCAGCAGCGTCCGGCAGCGCTGCGGCAGCGTGTCCAGCGCCGTGCCCACCCGGCCGAGCCGCTCGCGCGCCGCGGCGATCCGGTCGGGGCCGGGCTCCGGCCGCCGGGGCGCGGGCACCAGCGGCAGGTCGCGGCGGCGCCGCCGCACCAGCCGCAGGCTCTCGTTCCGCGCCGTGGTGGCCAGCCAGCAGCCGATCGCGGACGGCTCGCGCAGCCCGTCGATCCGCTCCACCAGCCGCAGCCACGTCGTCTGCACCACGTCGGCCGAGTCGGCGTCGTTCAACCCGTGCGAGCGGGCGATCGACCACAGCAGCGCGCTGTGCCGCTCCACCAGCCGGGCCCACGCGTCACCGTCGCCGTCGCGCGCCCGGACCACCAGCTCGTCCGTTCCGTCCCTATGGGCCACCGAAGTCTCCTCCCGAGGCCCCCCGCTTTGCTCACCCTATGCCATTGCATGCTGACAGTCAGTACTTTTCGGGGAGTCGACGGCCACGCCCAGATCCGGCAGGACGCGATGCGAGGCCGGATCGAGGACGCGGTCGGCCGCCGCGGGCGCGTCGACGCCCTCCTCCGCCGCCCGTCCGGCGATCATGCCCGCGACCCTCGGCGCCGCGAAGGACGTCCCGCTCCACGTCGCGTAACCCTGGAAACGGTCGGGGTCGGCGCCGTCCACGGGCGGACGCGTCCCGTCGAAGGACACGAACGTGCTGGCCACGTCGACGCCCTGCGCGCACGCGTCCACCCACCAGCCGTGGTTGGAGAACCAGGCCCGGTCGGCGCCGTCCAGCGCCGCGACGCCGATGACGGGCTTCATCGCGGCGGGCCAGAACGGGCGGTCGGTCGCCGTGTTGCCCGCGCACGCCACCACGACCGTCCGGCGGCCGAGCGCGGCGATCGCCTCCCGGAGCACCGGCGACGGGCGGTCGTCGTAGGTGTGGCAGCCGAGGGAGAGGTTGACGACGTCGGCGCGGCCCCATTCGGCGAGCCGGTGCAGCGCCCGGATCACCTCCAGTTCGTCGCCGACCCCGTCGCCGCCGATGACCCGGCGGGCCCGCAGCCGCGCCGCCGGCGCCTGGGCCAGGACCACGCCCGCGATGAACGTCCCGTGCCCGGCCTGCGCGTCCAGGTCGAAGTCGAGATCGGCGTCCAGGACCTCCGCGGCCTCGGCGCGCTGCTCGCGGTACCAGCCGGTGTCGGCGTACCAGGGGTGCGGCGACAGGCCCGTGTCCAGGATCGCGACCGTCACGTCCCGGCGCCCCGGAACGGCCCGCGGCGCCGGCAGGGGCGCGGCCGGACGCGGCCGGTCCGCGGGCCCGCTCCACCACATCGGCTGGCCGAGGACGAGATGGTTCGGTGCCGCGCCCACCCGCCGCGACCGCCCGCCCGCGGTGAGCCCGCCGCCGGTCAGCAGGGCGGTGAGCTCGCACACGTCCACCTTCGCCGTGGGACGCAGCCGCAGCCGGGCGACGCCGCGGCCCTCGTCGCGCGAGTCGTACCAGCGGCGGACGAGGTCCCCTGCGGCGCTCGCGTCCCGCCCCGCGACCAGGATCTGGTCCCGCCGGATCAGCGCGGGCCGTCCCGGCAGCGGCTCCACCACCACCGCGTCGGGGTGGCGCGCCAGCACCCGGTCGAGCCGGGCCTGTTGATCGAACATCATCCTCGCTCCCGCCCGTGACCGCCCCCCCGCGCCCATGGTGCCGGATCGCCGACACTCCGTCACCACCACCGAACGGAAAGTCGCCGTTCCCGCCGTCCGGCCGAGGCCGTGCGCGCTCGCGCGCTTTCGGCGCGAACCCGCCGATGAGGGCCTACTCTTGTCGGTCGGGCCCGGGTGAACGACGTGCATCGCATGGTCAAGCGTTCAATAAACAACCGCCTCCCGGTGGTGCGAGACGGGCCGATGATGCACAATGAGGGACGCGGACGCCGACTTGGGACGTACGAGGCCGTAGGGGAAGACGAGCCTCGGTACAGATCCAGGAGGTCCGGTGACCGCACGTGGCGTCTTTTACGTCCACTCCGCGCCGCCTGCGCTGAGCCCGCACATCGAGTGGGCCGCCGCAGGTGTTCTAGGTGTGCCCGTTTCCCTTGAGTGGGCGGACCAGGCGGCCGCGCCGGGAACGCTGCGCGCCGAACTCCACTGGGAGGGCAGGCCGGGCACCGCCGCGGGGATCACTTCCGCGCTGCGCAATTGGAAGCTCGTGCGGTTCGAGGCCACCGAGGACCCGACGCCCGGCACCGACGGCGTCCGCTTCAGCTTCACCCCGTCCCTCGGCGTCTTCTCCGGCGTCATCGGGGCCAACGGCGACATCCTCGTCCCCGAGGACCGGCTCCGCACCGTCATGGCCAACGCCGCCGTCGGCAAGACCACGCTGGAGCACGAGCTCGACCGCCTCCTCGGCACCCCGTGGGACAACGAACTGGAGCCCTTCCGCCGGGCCGGCGACGGCGCCCCCGTCCGCTGGCTCCACGCCGCCGTCTGACCCTCCGGGGCGCTTGCGCCGCGAGCCGGGTTCGAGGGGCCGTGACAGCGCGGAACGGCCCGGCGAGTGCGAACTCGCCGGGCCGTTCCGTCGCTCCTGCCGCCGGGCCGTGGGGCGGCCCGGAGCGGTGATCAGAGGGGCATGTGCCGCTGGAAGGCCACCGAGACGTTGTGGCCGCCGAAGCCGAACGAGTTGTTCAGGGCCGCGGCGGGGCCGTCGGAGATCTTGCGCGGCTCGTCCCGGACGATGTCCAGGTCGGCCTCGTCGTCGAGGTCCTCCAGGTTGGCGACGAAGGGGATCAGGCCCTCCTTCAGCGCGAGGACGGTGAAGACCGACTCCAGCGCGCCGGCGCCGCCGAGCAGGTGCCCGGTCATCGACTTGGTGGCGGTGACCGCGACCTGGCGGGCGGCCTCCTCGCCGAGGCCCGCCTTGATGGAGGCGAGCTCGGCCACGTCGCCGGCCGGGGTCGAGGTGGCGTGCGCGTTGATGTGCACGATGTCGGCGGGCTCCAGCCCGGCGTCCTTGAGGGCGCGCTGCATCGCCTTGGCCTGCCCGGCGCCGGACGGGTCGGGCAGGACGATGTCGTAGGCGTCGCCGGAGTAGCCGCAGCCGGCCGCGACGCCGTGGATGCGGGCGCCGCGGGCGACGGCGTGCTCCTCCGACTCCAGGATCAGCGACGCCGAGCCCTCGCCGAGCACGAACCCGTCGCGGTTCTTGTCGTAGGGCCGGGACGCGCGCGCCGGGTCGTCGTTGCGGGTCGACATCGCGCGCATGGAGCCGAACGAGGCCATCTGCAGCGGGTGGATGCACGACTCGGTGCCGCCGCAGATCACCACGTCGGCGCGGCCGGCGCGGATCATGTCGATGGCGTAGCCGACGGCCTCGCCGCTGGACGCGCAGGCGCTGACCAGGGCGTGCGAGCCGGCCATCGCGCCGAACTCGATGCCGACGTGCCCGGACGCGCCGTTCGGCATCAGCATCGGGACGGTGAACGGCGAGACCCGCGCCCAGCCCTTCTCCTTGAACACGTCGTAGCTGTTGAGGGCGGTGTGCAGGCCGCCGATGCCGCTGGAGAACACGACGCCGAGGCGCTCACCGTCCACGGTGAAGCCGCCGTCCACGCCGGCCTTCTCCATGCCCTTCTGCGGCTTGCCGCCGGTCGACGGTGCGAACCCCGCGTCGGCCCACGCCTCGCGCGCGGCGATCAGCGCGATCGCCTGGTTGCGGTCGAGGCGGCGCATCGACTGCCGGGGGATGAC
Source organism: Actinomadura bangladeshensis (assembly GCF_004348335.1). Taxonomy (GTDB): domain Bacteria; phylum Actinomycetota; class Actinomycetes; order Streptosporangiales; family Streptosporangiaceae; genus Spirillospora; species Spirillospora bangladeshensis. The sequence goes on from NZ_SMJW01000192.1 coordinate 7,891, forward strand.
CTCGTCCGGCTGGACCTTCAGCGTGGCGGCGAACCGGACCGGCAGGTCCTCGACGCCCTCCCAGTCCAAGGGGCGGACCCCGGACTCTCCTGCGAGCAGGGCGGACCAGGTCGACGGAAGGTCTCCGCCGAGAGGGGTCGTTGCACCGAGACCGGTCACCACGACTCTGGTCTGGCTCTTGCTCATAGTGGGTGCTCCTTGCGGACTGTGAGGGGGAGGGAGGGTCGGGCGCGCCGCCTCCGGCCGGAGCGGCGGCGCGCCCTCCCCGCGGATCTAGCTCTTGGCCGTGGTCTGCAGGTTCTGGACGAAGTTGATGACGTCCTTCACCGTCTTCAGGTTGCGCAGCTCGTCGTCGGGGATCTCGACGCCGAACTGGTCCTGCGCGGCGACGGCGATCTCGACCATCGACAGCGAGTCGATGTCGAGGTCGTCGATGAAGTTCTTCTCGGGGGTCACCTCGGACTTGTCGATGCCGACGATGTCGTCGATGATCTCCGCGAGGCCGTCCAGGATCTGCTGTTCGGTGGCGACTTCTGCCATGGTCTGCGTTTCTCCTTCGGTGGGTTGGTCCAGAGCCTGCGAGAGGCGTGACGGCCTACGGGATCTGGATGACTTGGGCAGCGTAGGACAGTCCGGCGCCGAATCCGACCAGCAGGGCCGGGGCGCCGGACGGCACGTCGCCGCGTTCGATCATGCGGGACATCGCCAGCGGGATGGAGGCGCCGGAGGTGTTGCCCGAGTGCACGATGTCGTCGGCCACGACGGCGTTGGAGGCCTTCACCTTGCGGGCGATGGCCTCGATGATGCGCAGGTTCGCCTGGTGCGGGACGATCGCGGCGAGGTCCTCCGGCTTCACGCCGGCGCGCTCGCAGGCCTGCAGCGCGATCGGGGCGATGGCGGTGGTGGCCCAGCGGAACACCGCCTGCCCCTCCTGCCGGATGAACGAGTGCCGGTCCTCGATGATGATCTTGTCGTACTTGTCGCCGGCGCTGCCCCACACCACCGGGCCGATGCCGGGGGAGTCGCTGCCCGCGACGACCGCCGCGCCCGCTCCGTCCGCGAAGATGATGCAGGTGGAGCGGTCGGTCCAGTCGATCCACTGGGACATCTTCTCGGAGCCGATGACCAGCACGTTGCGGGCGCTGCCGGCCTGGACGGCGGCGCTGGCGGTGGCGAGCGCGTAGCAGAACCCGGCGCACGCGGCGTTGAGGTCGAACGCGCCGGGCGCCTCGATGCCGAGGCGGTGCGCGACGAGCGCGGCGTGGCTCGGCATCGGCGACTCCGCCGAGCAGGTCGCGAGGATCACGAGGTCGATGTCGGACGGGGCGAGCCCGCTGCCCGCGAGGGCCTTGCGGCCCGCGTGCACGCCCAGCTCGACGATGCCCTCGTCGTCGCCGGCGATGCGCCGCTCGGTGATGCCGACGCGGCTGCGGATCCACTCGTCGTTGGTGTCGACGGTCTGCGCAAGCTCGTCGTTGGTGACGACGCGGGACGGCCGGTAGTCGCCGAACGCCAGGACGCGGGTCCCGGCGGTGGCCTGCGGGATCTGCAGCGCGGCGGTCATGACGCGTCCGCCTTGATCAGCTCGCGCGCCTTGTCCAGGTCGGCGGGGGTCTTGAGGGCGACCAGCTCGATGCCCTTCAGCTCGCGGCGGGCGAGGCCGGTGAGCGTCCCGGCGGGCGGCAGCTCGATGATCGCGGTGACGCCGAGGTCCCGCATGGCGGCCATGCACGAGTCCCAGCGGACGGGTGCGCTGACCTGGTCGACGAGCCGCGCCACGAAGTCGCGGCCGGTGGCGACGACGGCGCCGTCGCGGTTCTGCAGCAGCGTCGTGCGCGGGTCGGCGACGGGCGCGCCGGGGGCGAGCCGGCGGAGCGTCGCGACGGCGGGCTCCATGTGCTCGGTGTGGAACGCGCCCGCGACCGACAGCGGACGGAGCCGCGCCTTGGCGGGCGGCTCGTCGGCGAACTTCGCGAGTCGCTCCATCGTCCCGGCGGCGACGATCTGGCCGGCGCCGTTGACGTTCGCGGGGGTGAGCCCGTGCTTGTCGATCGAGGCGAGGACCTCGTCGGGGTCGCCGCCGAGCACGGCGGTCATCCCGGTCTCGGTGACGGCGGCGGCCTCGGCCATCGCCCGGCCCCGCTCCCGGACGAGCACCAGCGCCGCCTCCGGTGACAGCACCCCGGCGATCGCGGCGGCGGCGAGCTCGCCGACGCTGTGCCCGGCGACCGCGTCCGGGACGGAGTCCTCGTAGAGCACCTCGTACGCGGCGAGCGCGGCGGCGACCAGCAGCGGCTGCGCCACCGCGGTGTCGCGGATCTCCTCGGCGTCCGCCTCGGTCCCGTACCTGACCAGGTCCAGCCCGGTGACGGCCGACCACCACGCGAGACGGTCGGCGACTCCGGGTATCTCTAGCCATGGCTGCAGGAAGCCGGGGGTCTGGGCGCCCTGGCCGGGCGATGCGAGGAGAATCACAGCGTCCAGCATTCCGTCAATGGCCGCTGACCTCGATACCGATCAGCACGAACTTTGGTGAGCGGCCTTTGTACGACCCCTACAAGGGGGCTCGGCGCTCGTTGGATCTCAGCGCTTCTCGAAGCGGCCCAGCACGAGGGCGATGCGGAGGGTGAAGGCGTTGCGGCCGTCGGTGGGCGCGAGGCCGGTGAGTTCGGTGACCCTGCGCAGGCGGTACCGGACGGTGTTCGGGTGGACGAACAGCAGCCGGGCGGTGGCCTCCAGCGACGATCCCTGCTCGAGGTAGGTGGTGAGCGTGTCGAGGAGGGGGGCGCCGGCGGCGAGCATGGGGTTGTAGACGTTCTCGACCAGGTAGCGGCGGGCGTCGTCGTCGCCGTCGAGGGCGCGTTCGGGCAGCAGCTCGGTCGCCTGGACGGGACGGGGCGCGTCCGGCCAGCCGGCGGCGGCGCGCAGCCCGGCGACGGCGGCCTGCGCGGAGTGGGTGGAGTCGTAGAGGTCGGCGACCTGCGGGCCGACGACGACCGGACCCGGGCCGCACTTGGCGGCGATGGGGCGGGCCGCCTCCATGGGGTCGGTGTCACCGCCGACGATGACGATGACGCGGCGCCCTTGGACGCCGGCCAGCACGTCGGCGCGCGCGCGGCGCGCGGCGAGCTGCATCTGGTCGATGGTGACCTCGGGCTCCTCGTCCTCCGGGGTGAGCCCCGCGATGACGGTGACGGGCTTGGACGTCCAGCCGAGGGCGGCGGCCCAGGAGTGCATGCCGTCGTCGACCTCGCCGCGCAGCACCGCGTTGACGACGAGGGCCTCCAGCCGGGCGTCCCACGCGGCGCGGGTCTCGGCGGCGCGCGCGTAGACCTGGGCGGCGCCGAACGCCACGTCCCGCGTGTAGCGGAGGATGGCCTCGCGGAGCTGGGCCTCGCCGCCGGGCGCGGCGAGCTCGTCCAGCCGGGTCTCCACCACCTCGATGATGACGCGGATCATGTCGATGGTGTGGTGCAGCTTGATCGAGCGCAGCAGCTCGCGGGGAGCGGTGCCGAACACCTCTCCGGCGATGGCCGGGCGCGTCTTCTCGTTGTTCTTGAACCACTCGACGAACGCGGCGATGCCCGCCTGCGCGACGAGGCCGATCCAGGAGCGCTGGTCGGCCGGCATGCGCCGGAACCAGGGGAGTTGCTCCTCCATGCTCGTCAGGGCCGCGGTGCCGAACGTCCCCATGGCCTTCTCCAGGCGCTGGGTGGTCCGGTCGCGGATTTCGGCCTCGTTCGCGGTGTCCACCACCCCAGGGTGCCACCACCTCGGCCGTGACCCGGCCCCAAGCGCGCGATTCGGCGCGGTCGCGGGTCGGCGCGGTCAGCCGTGGGCGACCTCGGACGGGAGGCCGAGGGCGATGCCGGTGAGGTTGCGCAGGGACGCCGAGCCGGGGGCGAGGTAGTCGCTGTGGCCGCCGGAACCCGCGTCGAACACCCGCGCGCCGAACTCGCGGGAGACCGGGTCGGGGCCGAGCCCGAGGCCGAAGAAGCGCACGTGGGGGACGTCCTCCATCCAGTCGGTCGCTCCTCGTCCAGCCCAGATGCGGGCCGTTCCGCCGAGTTTGGACGCCGACCATGCCGTCGTGCCCGGACTTCCGTAGAGGGCGATGTCGCTGACCTGGCGCCAGGCCGCGCTGTCCGGGCCGTCCAATGCCGCACGGCCGCACACCACCGAGCCGTAGCTGTGGCACAGCAGACCCACGCTCGCGTTGGGGTTGACCCTGTGCAGACCCTTCAGGAAGTGGCGCAGCCTCCCGGCGCCTTCGGACGCCCTTCCGTCGGTGAGTACGTCACTGCTGAACGTCTTGGGCGCCGCGTACCCGAGCCAGGCGACGACGGCCAGCCCGGAGCCCGGTGCCATGGACCGGGCCTGCGCGTAGACGGCGCGCGCGCCGCCGCCCGGTGTCGACCACGGCTTGCCGCCCCGCCTGTCGAACGCGGACAGCGTGGTGTCCGCGCCCGGGACGAGGACCGCGATCCGCCGCGCCCTGGTGATGTCGCCGACGACCTCGATGGCGCGCCCGCCGCCGCGCGGGTCGAAGTAGAGGAAGCGGCGTCCGGGCTGGAGGAACGCGCCGAGCGCCTTGCCGCGGTCGGTGTCGCCGACGTCCTGCGCCGTCCGCAGCGCCTTCTCGATGGCCTGGCGTTCGGTGGCGTAGCGCGCGTCCAGCGTGGAGGGCGCCAGCGTGGGGACGGCGACGGGCGCCGCGTAGGGATCGGCGTGCCCCGTTCCGGCCGTCGTGAGCATGATCACGCCGATGGACGCGGCACCGGCGAGGAGTCGCCGCGGCCGCCGGGAACGCCGCCACCCCGCGGGCGCGTCCGGCATCGCATGCTGCGGCGGCTTCCTGCGTATCTCGACCATCCACGATCTCTACGGGGCCGGTGCGGCCCGCGTTCGAAGCGGCCCGCCAGGACCGTGATGACGGTCAGCGCGGCTGCGCAGACGGCCAGCCACGGAAGGCGCATCATGATCCATTCCGGCCGGCCGGGTGCGGTGTGCACCCCCTGCAGGCTACCCAACGTGAGCAGTGACACAGCGGTGACACCCATCAGCGCGGTCTGGTGCCAGAGGAACACCGTCATCGCCGACCGGCCGAACGCGCCGATCACCGACCGTGTCCGGGCGTGTCGCGTCCAGCGGGTGAGCGGCCCGTGCAGCAGCACCGCGAGGCCCGTCTGGGCGAGGCCGAACGCGACCGCCGCGAGCGTCGGCGGGCTGAGGTTGGAGACCGCGGCGCCCGGCACGCCGACCATGCTCGCCGGATACCCGGCGAGGACGATCAGCAGGGCGGCCGCGGCGCCGCCGCCGGCCAGCAGGGCGGCCCCGGCCCGCCGGGAGCGCAGCGCGCCGTTCGCCCAGCCGATGCCGAGGTAGAAGGGCAGGAGCCAGGCGGTGAGGACGGTGGCCCAGCCCGTCCAGCCGGGCGTGTCGAGCGCGAAGCGGCCGAGGTCGGTCACGGCGGTGGCGGCGGCGAGGACCGCGGCGCCGCGCAGCCCGAAGCGGTCCCAGGCGGACGCGATCAGCGGCGTGCACGCCGTCAGCACCACGTAGACGCACAGGAACCACAGCGGGCTGAGGACCAGTTCGATCATCGTTCGGACGGTGTCCGCCGAGAATCCCGCCCACCGCAGTGCGGCGGCGGCCGGCACCCAGGCGGCGGCCAGGGCGGGCAGGGGCCGCGCGAACCGGATCAGGCGGCGCCGCATCAGCGACGTCCAGGCTTCGCCGGGACGCCGCGCCTTCGCCGCCGAGTAGCCGCCGACCAGGAAGAACAGTGCGAGCGTCTGGAAGACCCAGGAGATCGGCGTCAGTTCCGGCATCGTCTTCAGCGGGCTGGTCACATGCAGGTCGCGACCGGAGGCGTCCGCGACGAAGGCGGTAACGAGCCAGTGCCCGAGGACGACGCCGAGAATAGCGAGCACCCGCAGCGCATCCACCGCATGGTCACGGCCGGCGGCAACCCCGGGCCGGGCACCACTTACCAGCGTTGCCGACGCTTCGCGCGCTTCCCGCCGTTCCCGCGCTTCGCGCCGTTTCCACGCTTCCCGCCGTTCCTGAGTTTTGCGTAGTTCTCGTGCTTGGCGTTGTCTCTGTGGTCTTGCGTCAAGCACGGGAGACCTCCGCGGTGCGGCCGAGGGCGATCAGGGAGAGGTTGCGGAGCGCGCGGGTCCCGGGCTTGAGGTAGGCGCTGTGCGGGCCCGTTCCGGCGTCGAAGCGGAGGGCGCCGAAGGCGGGGGAGACGGGGTCCGCGCCGAAGCCCACGCCGGTGAGGCGGACGTTCGGTACGAACCGCATCCAGTCGCCCTTCGATCGTCCCGCCCAGACGCGCGCGGACGTCCCGAGATCGGCGGCCTTGTCGTTGGTGGTTCCGGGACTGCCGAAAAGGGCGATGTCGTCCACGGGGAGCGGGGTGAGGCGCGGGGCGGCCTTCGCGCAGACGACCGAGCCGTAGCTGTGGCAGAGCAGGGCGAACCGGGCGTGTCCGTTCACCCGGTGGACGCCCGCGAGGAGGGTCCGGAGGCTGCGGGCACCGTCCGCGGCGCTGTCGTCGGTCAGGACGGAGGCGCTCACCGTCGAGGGCGAGTCGTAGCCGAGCCAGGCGATCACCGCGAAGCGGGCGCGCGGCGCGGCGGCCCGCGCCGCCAGGTAGAGGGCGTGGCCGCCGCCGCCGGCGAACTTGGGCGAGTCGTAGTTGGCCAGCGTGTTGTCCGCGCCCGGCACGACGACGGCGATCCGGTCGGCGTGCTCCAGGTCGCCGATGACCTCGACGGCCCGTCCGCCGCCGCGCGGGTCGAACGCGAGGAACCGCCTGGCCGGAGCCAGGAAGGCGGACAGCGCCGGCGTGCGGTCCTCGTCGTGGAGGCGCTCCGCGGTGGCGAGCGCCCGGCCGATGTCCCGGCCGGCGGCCCGGTACCGGGCGTCGAGGGTCGTGGACGACAGTGCGGGCCCGGGCGCCGGGGCGGCGTAGGGTTCGGCGGTCCGCGTCGCCGGCGCGGCGGCGCCGACCGCGAGCAGCGAAACGGCGGCGACGGTCTTGCGGGCGCGCGGCATCCGGCACGTCCTTCCTGGTCAGTGGCTTGCGGCACTGACCAGGACGCTAGAAACCGAACGATGCCCCGCAGATCAACCGGCGGAGTGAACTTGGGAGGTGCGACCTGGGTCGGACGTCTCGCGCGCAGGTATCAGGGCGGCCCTCAGTCGCCGGGCCGGACCAGCCCCACCTCGTAGGCGTAGACGATCGCCTGCGGCCGGTCGCGGAGCCCGAGCTTCATCAGGATCCGCCCGAAATGGGTCTTGACGGTCTGCTCGGCGACGACGAGCTTCCCGGCGATCTCCCCGTTGGACAGCCCCCGCGCGACCAGCGTCAGGACCTCGGTCTCCCGCTCGGTCAGCTCGTCGAGCCGCTTGCGGGACGGCGCGCGCGGCCCGCCGAGCCGGGAGAACTCCGCGATCAGCCGGCGGGTGACCGACGGCGACAGCAGCGCGTCGCCCGCCGCGACGACCCGCACCGCGTCGGCCAGCTCGGTCGCGGACGCGTCCTTCAGCAGGAACCCGCTGGCCCCCGCCCGCAGCGCCGCGTACACGTAGTCGTCCAGGTCGAACGTGGTCAGCATGAGGATCTTCGGGGCGCCCTCGCCCCCGCCCCGCCCGCCCCCGTCGAGGATGCGGCGCGTCGCCTCCAGGCCGTCCAGCACCGGCATGCGG
>NZ_SMJW01000193.1 GCF_004348335.1 Actinomadura bangladeshensis
GGGGCCCGGGCCGGGCTGCGGCGCGGGGCCGTAGACGCGCCCGGCGTCCACCCGCAGCGGCGGCCGGACGAGCGCGGTGACCAGCTGCCGGGCCGGGAGGCCGAGCCGCAGCCGGACGGTCTCCAGCGGGATCCCGGGCGCGTGCGGGCTGCCCGCCGCGTGCCGGGACGCCTCCTCGGCGAGGCGGTCGAACAGCGACGACCAGTGCGCCGGGTCGGCGACCCACTCGCCGTTCAGCGCGACGGCGTCCGGCGGCGGGGCGCAGCCCATCAGCGACAGCTCCGAGCGCCGCAGCACGCCGTGCCGGCGCAGCACGATCGTGCCGTCCGGGCGGTCCGGCCAGGACGCCAGCTCGCGGGCGCGGGCCGCGCCGGCGCCGCGCCGCACGAGGGTCGGCGGCCGGACGTCCAGGACGCTCACCCCGGCGATCGAGCGGCGCTCCGGGTCGCGCAGGACGCCGGTGTCGCCGAGGTGCAGGGCGAGCCGGGTGTTCAGGGTCAGCCGGGCGGTGTCGGGGCCGAGCGGCCGCAGCCGGACCGGGACGGCGGCGGACCCGAGGTGCAGCGTCATCTGCCGGGCCAGCCGCCCGGACGCCTCGCCGAACCGGGTCCGGACGTCGATGCAGGTGGTGTGGGTCCAGGCGCCGGGGGTGACGAGGGCCATGCCGGGGTCGACGCGCCCGGCGTCGCGGAGCGTCAGCACGATGCGGGAGACGCCGCCGACGCTGTCGCAGGGCTCGCCCGCGCAGCCGATCGTCCGGACCCGGACCCGGTCCCCGGCGGGCATCAGCAGCAGCTCGTCGCCGACCGCGACCGTCCCGGCGGTGAGGGTGCCGGTGACGACGGTCTGCCGCCCGGCGGTGAAGGCGTGGTCGGCCCACAGCCGCACCGGCGCCGCGGGGTCGGGGACGGGCAGCCGGCCGGTGAGCCGGTCGAGGGCGGCGGCCAGGCCGTCCATGCCGGCGCCGGTGACGGTGCTGACCGCGACGGCCTCCACGCCGCGCAGCGCGGTGCCGGCGAGCCGGTCGCGGACCTGCCGGAGCGCGAGCCGCGCGTCGGCGAGGTCGGACTTGGTGACCGCGAGGACGCCCGCCCCGACGCCGAGCGCGCCGAGCGCGTCCAGGTGCTCGCCGGTCTGCGGCATCCACCCCTCGTCGGCGGCCACGGCGAGCAGCGCCGCGGGGGCGGGCGCGGCGCCGGCGAGCATGGCCGGGACGGACCGCTCGGCGCCGGGGGCGTCGACGAACGCCACGCGGCGGCCCGACGGCAGCCGCGTCCAGGCGCCCGCCTCCCCCGGCTCCCTGCCGGTGAGGGCGCGCACGAGCGCCGACTTGCCGTGCCCACCGTGTCCGGCGGTGGTGACGACCTGCATCAGCGTCCTTTCCGGGCCGAGACGCCAAAGGCCGTGCGGGGGAATCCAGTGCGGGGGTTGTGCAGACGGAGGTCCACGGTAGGCAACCCTAGGGACGCGGGCGCTCCGCGCCAAACCCGGCGTGCGAGTGGGCGGCGAAGTCGTCGACCATCCGGTGCACGAGGGGCCGCATCGGGCCGCCGCCGTCGGCCAGCGCGCGCAGCACCGGGACGGCGGCGCGGTCGACGGGCACGCCGGCCGCGACGACGGTCCGGTCGTGCCGGCGGGCCCGGGTCAGCATGTGCGCGACGCGGCTGAGCGCCCGCTCGATCTCGACGGTCCCGATCTCGGCCGGATCCGGCGGCGCACCTGGCGACATGCGGAAAACCCTACCGCTCTACACTTACTTAACTTAAGTAAGCAAAGCGCCGCGAGACCGGCCGTCGCCGACCGGACACCGCACCTTTGGGGAGGTTCGCATGACCGGCGCCCCGGTCACGGCGCGGACGGCGGCGGGGCCCCCGGCCACCGATCCGGCGCGCACCGGCCGCATCCTGCTCGCGCTCGCGGGGGCCGGGATGGTCGTCTCGGTGCAGCAGACCCTCGTGCTGCCGCTGCTGCCCCAGCTCATGGTCCGCTTCGACGCCCCGATCACCGACGTGACCTGGGTGTTCACCGCCTCGCTGCTGGCCGGCGCGGTCGCCACCCCGCTGCTGGCCCGGTTCGGCGACATGTACGGCAAGAAGCGGATGATCATGCTGGCGCTGGTGCTGCTGGTGGCCGGCTCGGTGCTCTGCGCGGCGTCCGGCTCGCTGCCGGTCCTCATCGCCGGGCGCGCGCTGCAGGGCGTCTCGTCCTCGATGATCCCGCTCGCCATCGGCATGATCCGGGACGCGTTCCCGCGCGAGCGGATCACCACCGCGATCGGCATCGTCAGCGCCACCATGGGCGTGGGCGGCAGCGCCGGCATGATCGTGACCGGGCTGATCGCGGCCCGCACCGACAGCCACCGCCCGGTGTTCTGGATCACCGCCGCGCTGGGCGCCGCGGCGCTGGCGCTGGTCGCCGCGTGCGCCCGCGACACCGGCACCCGGGCCGGCGGGCGGCCCGACATCGCGGGCGCGGTGCTGCTCGCCGGCTGGCTGGTCTGCCTGCTGCTCGCCATCAGCGAGGGCAACGCGTGGGGCTGGACGTCCGGCGGCGTCCTCGGCCTGTTCGGCGGCGCCGCCGCGCTGTGCGCGGTGTGGGTGGCCGTCGAACTGCGGGTGCGCTCGCCGCTGGTGCGGCTGAACCTGCTGGTCGGGGCCCGGTCGCTGTCGGCGAACGTCGTGTCGGCGCTGCTCGGCTTCTCGATGTTCGCCGCGTTCACGCTGATCGCCGGGTTCGTGCAGTCGCCGTCCGCGCGGGTCGGGTACGGGCTGGACGGCTCGGTGCTGGACGTCGGCCTCTACATGCTGCCGAGCACCGTCACGATGCTGCTGTTCTCGTGGGCGTCCGGCAGGATCGCCGCCCGGATCGGCACCGCCTACACCCTCGCGGTCGGGTCGGCGTTCGCCGGGCTGTGCTACGCGTGGCTCGCGGTGTCCAACGCGCACGTGTACGACATGCTCGCGTTCAGCGCGATCCAGGGCATCGGGTTCGGGATCGCCTACGCGGCGCTCGGCACGCTCGCCGTCCAGCACGTCCCGATGGACCAGAGCGGCATCGCCAGCGGGATCAACTCCCTCGTCCGCACGACCGGCGGCGGCGTCGCCGGGGCCGTGACGGCGTCGGTGCTGGCCGGGCAGGTGATCGCCGGGACCGAGGTGCCCACGCTCGCCGCCTACGAGCTGTGCTTCTGGATCGTCGCGGCGGGCGCCGCCGTGGCCGCCGCCGTCGCCGTCGTCCACGCCCTGCGGCACCCCGACTGACGGCCGCGGCGGGCGCGGCGGAGCGGGACCGGACGGCGCGGGCCCTTGACGAACGGGCCCCGGGGCATGCCCTATAGGGATGCGGCCCTCATCACCGAAGGGGGCCGCGGCGCAGATCGGGGCCAGGGACCCGCCACCGGGAGGACGACATGGGCGCCTACGCGGCCGCGTACGAACGCAGCATCGCCGACCCGACCCGCTTCTGGGGGCTGGCGGCCCGCGACGTCCGCTGGCTCGTGCCCCCGGACCGGGTGCTGGACGACGGCGCGCCGCCGTTCTACCGCTGGTTCACTGGCGGCGAGCTGAACACGTGCGACAACGCGCTCGACCGGCACGTCGAGGAGGGCCGCGGCGACCAGGCCGCGCTGATCTACGACAGCCCCGTCACCGGGACGGTGCGCACCTACACCTTCCGGGAGCTGACCGGCCTCGTCGCCCGGTTCGCCGGGGCGCTGCGCGCGCAGGGCGTCGACCGGGGCGACCGCGTCGTCATCTACCTGCCGATGATCCCCGAGGCGGTCATCGCGATGCTGGCGTGCGCCCGGCTCGGCGCGGTGCACTCGGTGGTGTTCGGCGGGTTCGCGGCGCGGGAGCTGGCCGTCCGGATCGACGACGCCCGGCCGAAGGCGGTCGTGTCGGCGTCCTGCGGCATCGAGGCGGGCCGGATCGTCCCCTACAAGCCGCTGCTGGACCAGGCGCTGGAGATGGCGCGGCACAAGGTCGAGCGCTGCGTGATCCGGCAGCGCGAGCAGCTGCACGCCGACCTCGTGCGGCCCCGGGACGTGGAGTGGGACGAGGCCGTCGCCGCCGCCGGGCCCGCCGAGTGCGTGCCGGTCGCCGCGACCGACCCCCTGTACATCCTGTACACGTCCGGGACGACCGGGCGGCCGAAGGGCGTCGTCCGCGACAACGGCGGGCACGCGGTCGCGCTGCGCTGGTCGATGGAGAACGTGTTCGGCGTCGGGCCCGGCGACGTGTGGTGGGCCGCGTCCGACGTCGGCTGGGTCGTCGGGCACTCCTACATCGTGTACGCGCCGCTGCTGACCGGCTGCGCGACCGTCCTGTACGAGGGCAAGCCGGTCGGGACGCCGGACGCGGGCGCGTTCTGGCGCGTCGCCGCGCGGCACCGGGTGAAGGCGATCTTCGCGGCGCCGACCGCGATCCGGGCGATCAAGAAGGAGGACCCGGAGGGCGCGCTGCTCGCCGGGCACGACCTGGCGGCACTGGACACGCTGTTCCTCGCCGGGGAGCGGCTCGACCCCGACACCTACCGCTGGGCGTCGCGGATCCTTGACAGGCCGGTCATCGACCACTGGTGGCAGACCGAGACCGGCTGGCCGATCGTGGCGAACCCGCGCGGGCTGGAGCCGATGCCGGTCAAGGCGGGCTCGCCGTCGGTGCCCGTGCCCGGCTACGACGTGCGGGTCCTCGGCCCGGACGGCGGGTCCGTCCCGCCCGGCACCGACGGCGACATCGCGATCCGGCTGCCGCTGCCGCCCGGCACGCTGCCCACCCTCTGGCAGGACGACGAGCGGTTCGTCGAGTCGTACCTGACGAAGTACCCCGGCCACTACCTGACCGGCGACGGCGGGCACATCGACGAGGACGGCTACGTCTGGGTCATGGGCCGCACCGACGACGTCATCAACGTGGCGGGGCACCGGCTGTCCACCGGGACGATGGAGGAGGTCATCTCCTCCCACCCGGCCGTCGCCGAGTGCGCGGTCATCGGCGTCGAGGACGCGCTGAAGGGGCAGGTCCCGCGCGGCCTCGTCGTGCTGAAGAGCGGCGTCCTCGCCGAGCCGGAGGAACTGGGCGCGGAACTGGTGAGGATGGTCCGCGACCAGGTCGGGCCGGTCGCCGCGCTGAAGGAGATCGCGGTCGTCCCGGCGCTGCCGAAGACCCGGTCCGGCAAGATCCTGCGGGGCGTGATGCGGGGCATCGCCGACGGCCGGGAGGTGACCGTCCCGTCCACGATCGAGGACCCCGGCGTCCTGGAGGACCTGCGGCCCGTCCTGCGCCGGGGCCAGCGGCCCCGGCGGGGCTAGCGGCCGCTCCGCTTCGGCCAGAACGCCGCCGTCAGGCAGACGCCGGCCGCCGCGAGCCCCGCCTGCAGGGCCGCCTCCCAGGGGCTCCAGCCGCCGCTGCCGAGCTCGAACACCTGGGCCAGGCCGGTGCCGGCGAACGCCGCGACGACGCCGGTCGCCATCAGCAGCCAGACCGGCATGCCCGGCCGGTCCGGCAGCAGCAGCTTCCCGAGGACACCGATCACCGCGCCCAGGACGACGGCGGCCGCGAGCCCCCCGATGGTCATGCGCGCTCCCTCACTCCCCGTCCCGTGGGAACGGTCCAACGATCCCTACCCGCGTCCCGCCCGGCGACACGGGAGACCGTCAGCGGACGACGAGCGCGCGCCGCCCTCGCGGGACGAGCTCGCCGATGACCGGGGCGCCCGGGACCTCCCCGGCGACGAGCAGCCCGCCGGAGGTCTGCGCGTCGGCGAGCAGCAGCCGCTCCTCCTCGGCGATCCGGCGGAAGTCGGTGTGCGGCGACACCCACGCCAGGTTCCGCCGGGTGCCGCCGGGCACGAACCCGTCCCGGACGGCGGCCCGCGCCCCGTCCAGGTAGGGGACGGCGGACGCCTCGACCACGGCCGTGACGCCGCTCGCCCGCGCCACCTTGTACAGGTGGCCGAGCAGCCCGAAGCCGGTGACGTCGGTGGCGCACACGGCGCCGCGCTCCAGGGCGGCGACGGACGCGTCCGCGTTGAGCCGGGTCATCGCGTCCACCGCGTGCGGGAACACCTCGCCGGTGGCCTTGTGCCGGGCGTTGAGGACGCCGAGGCCGAGCGGCTTGGTCAGCGACAGCGGGACGCCCGGGCGGCCCGCGTCCAGCCGCAGCAGCCGGGCGGGGTCGGCGACGCCGGTCACCGCGAGGCCGTACTTGGGCTCGGGGTCGTCGATGCTGTGCCCGCCCGCGATCGCGCAGCCGGCGAGGGCCGCGACGTCCCGGCCGCCGCGCAGCACCTCGCGGGCCAGCTCGGCGGGCAGCGCGTCGACCGGCCAGGCGAGCAGGTTCAGCGCCATCAGCGGCTCGCCGCCGACCGCGTAGACGTCCGACAGCGCGTTGGCGGCGGCGATCCGGCCCCAGTCGTAGGCGTCGTCGACGACCGGGGTGAAGAAGTCCGCGGTGGACACGACCGCGCGGCCGCCGGCGATCCGCAGCACCGCGGCGTCGTCGCCGTCCGGGCCGCCGACGAGCAGCGACTCGTCCCCGCCGGTGAGGCCGGTCACGACCCGCTCCAGCACCCCGGGCGGGATCTTGCAGGCGCAGCCGCCGCCGTGCGCGTACTGCGTCAGGCGGGCGGCCGGGGCGAGGCGGGTCACCCGCACGATTTAACGCACAACTATCGCAAATGATCAAGAAACGGACAGTATGGGTATGGTCACCGAACAGGGAACATCCCGCCCGACCAGCGCGGAAATCCCGGAAACCCTTGTCCGAACGGCGTTCGGCATGATGCGATTCCCTCTCCTGCAAGTCATCACTTACTTCCTCGAGGGGCGAGATGGGGATTCGGGAACAGCAGGCCGAGCTCGACCGGGCCGTCGCGGGCCGGACCGTCTGCACGAGCCTGGCGGAGACCGCCGACGAGCACGGCGGGCGGCCCGCCTACTCCGACCGGGTCGACGGCGAGTGGAAGACCCTGACCTGGGCGGACACCCGCACCCGCGCGCTGGAGACGGCCGCCGGGTTCGCCGCCCTCGGGCTGGAGCCCGGCGACGTCGTGGCGCTGATGATGCCGAACCGCTCCGAGCACGTCCTGGCCGACCTCGGCGCCGTCCACGCGGGCGGGATCCCGACCACGGTGTACGCGACGCTCGCGCCCGACCAGGTCGCGTTCGTGGCCGGGCACTGCGCGGCCAGGTACGCCGTCCTGGACGGCCGGGACCAGCTCGACCGCTGGCAGCCCGTCCTCGACCGGCTGCCCGAGCTGCGCACGATCATCGTCGTGGACGCCGCCGCCTGCCCGCCCGGCGACCGCTACCTCACCTGGGACGCCTTCACCGCGCTCGGCCGCGAGCGGCTCGCCGCCGACCCGGCCGAGATCGACCGCCGCTGGCGGGCCGTCAAGCCCGGGGACACCGTCACCCTCCTCTACACCTCCGGCACGACCGGCGACCCCAAGGGCGTCCTGATCACCCACTCGATGGTGCTGCACGAGTCGGCGATGGTGCGGCGCAGCTCGGTGCTGCCCGACCACCCGGCGGGCGTGTCGTACCTGCCGTTCGCGCACATCGCCGACCGCGTCCTCAGCTACTACCTGCCGGTCACGCTCGCCTCCCACATCCACTTCTGCCCGGACCCGACGCAGCTCGGCGCGGTCCTGAAGGACGTGCGCCCGCACTCCTTCTTCGGCGTGCCGCGCATCTGGGAGAAGCTGATGGCGGGCATCCAGGCCGTCCTGTCCGCCGAGCCGGACGAGGCGAAGAAGCAGGCGGTCGCCGCCGCGCTCGAGGCGGGCCGCGCCCACGTGCGGGCCCAGGAGTTCGGCAACACGCCCACCCCGGAGATCACCGCCGCCTTCGAGCGGGCCGACCAGGCCGTCCTCACACCGATGCGCGCCCTGCTCGGCCTGGACCGCGTCCGGCAGGCCTCCAGCGCCGCCGCGCCGCTGCCCCTGGACGTCGCCCGGTTCTTCGCCGGCCTCGGCCTGAAGATCTTCGACGCCTACGGGATGACGGAGACGACCGGCGCCATCACCGCCAACCTCGCCGACTCCTTCAAGCTCGGCACCGTCGGCCGCGCCTTCGAGGGCGTCGAGCTCAGGCTGGCCGGCGACGGCGAGATCCTCGTGCGCGGCGCCACCTGCACCCCCGGCTACCTGAACCGGCCGGACGCGACCGCCGAACTGATCGACGCCGACGGCTGGGTGCGCACCGGCGACGTCGGCCGCCTGGACGAGGACGGCTTCCTCACCGTCGTCGACCGCAAGAAGGAGCTGATCATCACCGCGGGCGGCGAGAACATCGCCCCGTCCCTCATCGAGAACCACCTGAAGGAGCACCCGCTCATCGGCCAGGCCCTCGCCTTCGGCGACCGCCGCCCCTACGTCGTCGCGCTCATCACCCTCGACGGCGAGGTCGCCCCCGTGTGGGCCGCCGCCCACGGCATCGACACCACCGACCTCGCCGCGCTCGCCGACCACCCCCTCGTCCTGGAGGAGGTCGCCAAGGCCGTCGAGGACGCCAACACCCGGCTCGCACGCGTCCAGCAGGTCAAGAAGTGGCGCCTGCTGCCCGCCGAGTGGACCGCCGAGAGCGAGGAGCTGACCCCGACCCTCAAGCTCAAGCGGCGCGTCGTCCACACCAAGTACTCCCCCGACATCGACGCGCTCTACGCGGGCTGACCGCGGGCCCCGCGGGCTAAGATCACTGGCGGAGGCGTGTGAGCGCCTGGTGGCCTCCCCGGCCTTCAAAGCCGACGGTCCCGAGGATCTCGGGACGGCGGGTTCGATTCCCGTACGCCTCCGCCACCGCCCGCCCCCGCCGGCCGGGGGGCGCGGCGTAGCGTGGAGGTATGCGGAGGCGGAAGATCGCCTACGGGATCATGATGGGGACGTGCCTCGTCCTCTTCGTGCTGGCGTGGGCCGTCGTGCGGGACTGGTCGCACACCGCCGCGATCGTGATGTCGGTGGTGGCGCTCGCCATCCCGCCGTTCGCGGCGATCGTGGCGAACTGGAACATCGACCGCCGCGACTGACGGCTACTCGGCGCCCTTGGGCTGCGGCGGCTCCTTCATGCTGAAGCGGACCTGGTCGCCGTCGACCGAGGTGACGGTGACGGTGAGCGGGTAGGTGCCGCCCTTGCCGTCCCGCACCGTGCAGTTGATGGTCGCGCCGACCTCGCCCTTGAGGTCCTCGGGGCACTCGGCGGTGGCCGGGCCGATGCCGCCGTCGTCGAAGGGCGGGCCGAACTTGGCGACGATCTGCTGCTCCACCGCGTCGGCCGAGACGGTCTTGGTGAGCTCGCAGCCGGCGAGGGTCAGGGCCAGGCCGGCGAGAAGGGGTAGGGCCAGATACTTGCGCATGGGCGGGTGCTTCTCCCCGTGTGCTTCGGTTGCGCGCACCCCGGTCCCCGTGGGGTGCGCCTTGGACGCTTCGATGATCGGCCGCGGGACACCCCGGGAGCCAGGGCGTGCGGTCCCGACGAAAAAGGGACCGAAAACGGGACAGATCGGTCCGAACTTTTCGTTACTCGCGGGTTTCCGGGGTACCGTCCGGTTCATGGGGCGGATCACCGTGCGCAGGCCCGTGCTGCGGCTGAGTACGAGCGGGGCCCGCGGACGCCGGCCCGACACGCTCGCGGTGGAGGAGCCGCTGGAGATCCGCGTCGCGGGCAAGCCCCTCACGATCACGATGCGCACGCCGGGGCACGACTTCGACCTCGTGGCCGGGTTCCTCGCGGCCGAGGGGGTGATCGGCGGCGCCGGCGACCTCGCGGCGATGCGGTACTGCGCCGACACGGCCGAGCAGAACACCCTCGACGTCGCGCTGGCGCCCGGGGTGCCGCCGCCGAACGATTCGATGACCCGGGCCTTCACCACGACCAGCGCCTGCGGCGTGTGCGGGAAGTCGAGCATCGAGGCGCTGCGCGCCGACCGCCCGTACGAGGTGGGCGGCGACCCGGTCCGGATCCCGCCGGAGGTGCTGGCGGTGCTGCCGGACCGGCTGCGCGCGGCGCAGCGGGTGTTCGACCGGACGGGCGGGCTGCACGCGGCCGGGCTGTTCGACGCCGGCGGCGGGCTGCTCGCCGTGCGCGAGGACGTCGGCCGGCACAACGCGGTCGACAAGGTGGTCGGCTGGGCGCTGCGGCAGGGGCGGCTGCCGCTCACCGGAACGGTGCTGGTGGTGAGCGGGCGCGCGTCGTTCGAGCTGACGCAGAAGGCGATGGCGGCGGGCGTCCCGGTCCTCGCCGCGGTGTCGGCGCCGTCGTCGCTGGCGGTGGAGCTCGCCGAGGACGCCGGAATGACCCTGGTCGGCTTCCTGCGCGGCGAGACCATGAACGTTTACGCGGGGGCCGAGCGAATCGCCCTCTGAAGGGCGGGACTTGTCATCACGAGCCGAAAACCAAGCGGTAACTTGTTGGTCCGGCGGCAAGAAACCGCAGCGCACGAGGAGTTGACTGTCCCCCCAATGCATACGCGCGCGCGGAAGCGAGGGACGGCATGACGAGGCCCCTGACAGACGGCGGAGCGGCGTCCGGCATCGATGAGCGCCACCCCCCGATCAAGCCTCGGCGGGTGTCCTTCGACTGGTCGGCGACACCGCTGCACTGGGTGCCCGGCGACCCCGTCGCCACGCACATCATCAACTCGTTCCACATCGTCCTGCCCGAGGGCGAGAAGTGGTTCATCCAGTGCGTGAAGGACGCGCGGCCGTACATCGAGGACGAGCGCCTGCTGGAGGAGATCAAGGGCTTCATCGGGCAGGAGATGGTGCACGCCCGCTCGCACCAGGGCGTCCTCGACCAGATCCTGGAGGCGAACGGGATCGACGTCTCCAAGATCACCGGCGCGGCGGCGAAGGGCAACGCCGACCGGCCCGCGCAGATGGCGGCGCTGAAGGAGAGGAACCCGCGCGCGTGGCGGCGCCGGCTGCGGTTCGAACTGGCCGCGGTCGCCTCGATCGAGCACTACACCGCCGTCCTCGGCCAGTGGATCATGGACAACGAGCGGTTCGAGAAGGCCGGGGTGGACCCGACCATGCTGGACCTGCTGCGCTGGCACGGCGCCGAGGAGGTCGAGCACCGGTCGGTGGTGTTCGACGTCTACCGGGCCATGGGCGGCCGCTATCCCACGCGGGTCGCGGCGTGGGTGGTGTCGCTGTTCTTCCTGTACTGGGCGCTGATCGGCGGGTCGCTGTACCTGCTCAGGCAGGACCCGACGATCAAGAAGCGGGTGACGCCGCTGCGGGTGTACCGGTCGTACCGGCGGTCGGTCCGGCTGGGGCACGTGCCGGGCATCTTCAAGCTGCTGCTCGGCGAGGCTCCGGTGTACCTGAAGCCGAACCACCACCCGTCGAAGGTGTGCTCCACGCCGCGCGCGCTGGAGTACCTCAGGCAGTCCCCCGCCGCGAAGGCCGCGGGCTACGACCCCTACTGAAGCCACCGACCCGCCACTGACCCGCCGCTCCCCGCCTGAGGGCCCGTACCGCCGCGCCGTACGGGCCCTCGGGCGTTGCGGTGGCGGGACTCACGCCGCGTCCCCTTGACCGCGGGGACGATTCGGCGATTTATTACCAGGGTGTCTAATAAAGCGGCCCGTATCCCTCTGGCGGCCAGGCGCCGGGTGCGCGGCGACGGGGTCGACCTCGCGGTCTGCGAGCAGGGCGACCCGTCGCGGCCCACCGTGCTGCTCGTCCACGGCTATCCCGACACGCACGCGGTGTGGGACGAGGTGGCCGCGCTGCTCGCCGAGCGGTTCCACGTCGTCCGGTACGACGTGCGCGGGGCGGGCGCGTCGTCGCGGCCCTTCGGGCGCAAGCGCTACACCTTCGACTACCTGATGTCGGACATGCGGGCCGTGCTGGACGCGACCGTGCCCGACCGCAAGGTGCATCTCGTCGGGCACGACTGGGGGTCGATCCAGGGCTGGGAGGCGGCCTGCACGATGCCGGAGCGCTTCGCCTCCTTCACCTCCATCTCCGGCCCGTGCCTGGACCACGTCGGCCACTGGATGCGGCGCAGCCTCGCCCGCCCCACGCCCGGCAACCTGAGGCGGGCGGCCGGGCAGGGCGCGCGGTCCTGGTACATCTACTTCTTCCAGACGCCGGTCCTGCCGGAGGCGCTGTGGCTGGGCGGGATGACCCGGCTGTTCACCCGCGCCCTGGCCGCCGGCGAGGGCGTCGCGCCGCGCGCCGGCCATCCGGCGCGGACGATGGCGCGCGACGCCGCGGCCGGGGTCGGGCTGTACCGGGCGAACATGGCGCGGCGGCTGCGCCGGCCGCGCGACCGGCGCACCGACGTGCCGACCCAGGTCATCGTCCCGACGAGGGACCTGTTCGTCTCACCGCACCTGGTGGCCGGCCTCGGCGAGCGCGTCCCGCACCTGTCGCTGCGGCCGGTCGCGGCCGGGCACTGGGTGCCGCGCAGCCATCCCGGCGTCGTCGCGCGCTGGATCACCGAGCACATCGCGGGCGTCGGAGGCGGCCCGCTCACCGCCGCCGAGTCCCGGGCGCTGGACCGGGCGCGGGTGCGTCCGGGGCGGCGCCCGTTCGACGGCTCGCTCGTCGTCGTCACCGGCGCGGGCAGCGGGATCGGCCGCGCCACGGCGCTCGCGTTCGCCCGGCGCGGCGCCGCGGTCCTCGCGGCCGACATCGACCTGGACGCCGCCCAGCGCACCGCCGGACTCGCCGGCCCCGCATGCCGCGCCTACCGGGTGGACGTGTCCGACCCCACCGCGATGGAGGACTTTGCCAAGGCCGTCCTGCACGAGCACGGCGTACCGGACGTCGTCGTCAACAACGCGGGCATCGGCATGGCCGGGTCCTTCTTCGACCACTCCCCCGACGACTGGCGCAAGGTCCTGGACGTCAACCTGTGGGGCGTCGTCCACGGCTCGCGGCTCTTCGCCGCGCAGATGGCCGAGCGCGGGCAGGGCGGGCACATCGTCAACACCGCGTCGGCCGCCGCGTTCACGCCGTCCCGCGCGCTGCCCGCCTACGCGACCGGCAAGGCGGCCGTGCTGATGCTGTCGGAGTGCCTGCGGGCCGAGCTGAAGGGCAAGGGCATCGGGGTCAGCGCCATCTGCCCGGGGATCGTCGACACCGGCATCACCCGGACGGCCCGGTTCGTCGGGCGCGGCGAGGACGCGGAGAACCGCGGCCGGGAGCGGGCGGCCCGGGCCTACGCGCGCCGCGGGTACGGGCCGGAACGGGTGGCGGAGCAGATCGTCGCGGCCGTCCGCAACGATCGCGCGGTCGTCCCCGTGACGCCCGAGGCGCGGCTCGCGCACCTCGCGTCCCGCGTGGCGCCGGGCGCGCTGCGGCTCCTCGCCCGCCTCGACCCGGGCTGAACCGCGCCCGGCCGGGTACCCGTAGGGTGATCATCGGGAGGGATGCCGGATGGCGGACGCCGTGGTCGTCGGCGCGGGGCACAACGGGCTCGTCGCGGCCAACCTGCTGGCCGACGCGGGCTGGGACGTGGAGGTCCTGGAGGCGCAGCCCGAGCCGGGCGGCGCCGTGCGCAGCGACCGGGGCGTCCACCCCGACTACGTCAGCGACCTGTGCAGCGCCTTCTACCCGCTCGGCGTCGCGTCGCCGGTGATGCGCGCGCTGGAGCTGGAGCGGCACGGGCTGCGCTGGCGGCACGCGCCGGCCGTCCTCGCGCACCCGCTGCCGGACGGGCGCTGCGCCGTCCTCGAACGCGACCGCGACGCCACCGCGGCGAACCTGGAGCGGCTCGGCGCGGGCGACGGCGAGGCGTGGCTGCGGCTCTGCGCGGCGTGGGACGCGATGGGGGAGGACGTGCTGCGCGCCCTGTTCACCCCGTTCCCGCCGGTGCGAGCGGCGCTGCCGCTGGCGGCGGCGGCGCGCCGCGCGGGCGGGCTGCGGATCGCGCGGTCGCTGCTCGCGCCCGTCCGCACGCTCGGCGAGCAGGAGTTCACCGGGCCGGGCGGGCGGCTGCTGCTCGCCGGGGCGGCGCTGCACACCGACATGCTCCCCGAGTCGACGGCCGGGTCGGTGTTCGGCTGGCTGCTCGCCATGATCGGCCAGCGGGACGGCTGGCCGGTGCCCGAGGGCGGGGCGGGCGAGCTGACCGCCGCGCTCGTGCGGCGGCTGGAGGCGCGGGGCGGGCGGCTGCGCTGCGGCACGCCGGTCGCGTCCGTCGTCGTCCGGGGCGGGCGCGCGCTCGGCGTCCGCACCGCCGGGGGCGAGCCGGTACGGGCCGCGAAGGCGGTGCTCGCGGACGTGTCGGCGCCCGCCCTCTACGGCGGCCTCGTCGGCTGGTCCGACCTGCCCGCCTCGCTGCGCGCGGACATGCGCCGCTTCAGCTGGGACCACGCCACCTTCAAGGTCGACTGGGCGCTGTCGGGCCCGATCCCGTGGTCGTCGCCCGGCGCGGCGCGGGCCGGGACCGTCCACCTCTCCCCCGGCATGGAGGCGCTCACCGACTACAGCGCCGACCTCGCCACCGGCCGCGTCCCCGCCGAGCCGTTCGCGCTGCTCGGCCAGATGACGACCGCCGACCCTTCCCGCTCCCCGGCCGGGACCGAGTCGGTCTGGGCGTACACGCACGTCCCGCACCGGGTGCGGCGCGACGCGGGCCCCGACGGCATCACCGGCGCCTGGGACGAGCGCGAGCAGAACGCCATGGCCGACCGGCTGGAGGGCGTGGTGGAGCGCCTCGCGCCGGGCTTCCGCTCCCGCATCGCCGACCGCCGCGTCATCGCGCCGCCGGCGTTCCAGGACCACGACGCCAACCTGCTGAACGGCGCCCTGAACGGCGGTACGGCGCTGATCCACCAGCAGCTGGTGTTCCGTCCCGTGCCCGGCCTCGGACGTGCCGAGACGCCCATCCCGGGCCTGTACCTGGCGTCGGCGTCCGCCCATCCCGGCGGCGGCGTCCACGGCGCCTGCGGGGCCAACGCCGCCCGCGCCGCGCTCGCGCACGCCGGGCCGGGCGGCCGCGTCCTCACCTCCGCCCTCGGCGCGCTCGGCCGGTTGCTGGCCCCGTAGCTCGTTTTGCCGCCGCGGGGTTTTCCTCGGCGCCGGAACATGCGACCTTGGCAGGAACCAGCCGGGCGGCGGCCGCCCGGCGACCGGCACCGGAGCGTGAGGCATGCGGATTCGCGACATCCTGCGGCGGAAGGGGGACACGGTGGCCACGGTGCTGCCCGACGCCACCGTGCGGCAGCTGCTCGCCGTCCTGGCGGAGCACAACATCGGGGCGGTGGTCGTCTCGCCCGACGGCGCGTCCATCGCCGGCATCGTGTCCGAACGCGACGTGGTGCGGCGGCTGCACGACAATGGCGCGGCGCTGCTGGACCGGCCCGTCTCCGAGATCATGACCGCCGAGGTCCGCAGCTGCGGACCCGGCGACCAGGTGGAGGGCCTGCGCCGGACCATGACCGAGCACCGGTTCCGGCACGTCCCCGTCGTCGAGGACGGCCGGCTCGCCGGGATCGTCAGCATCGGCGACGTCGTCAAGAGCGCCATCGACGAGCTGGAGAGCGAGCGCGAGCACCTGGTCGGCTACATCCAGCGCGCGCCCTGACCCGGCCGCCGGCTCGGGCGCGGGGGCGGGCGCGGGCTCAGACGTAGGCGGGCAGCGGG
>NZ_SMJW01000194.1 GCF_004348335.1 Actinomadura bangladeshensis
GGTCGTCCCGTCGGTGCTCGCGCTGGCGCATCGGGACCATCGGCGCACGCTGGCGCGGGTCTGTCCGGAGGCGCTGCCCGTTGTGCGGATCGTCGGCGATCCGGCGTTCGATCGACTTGCCGCCGGGCTCCGGTTGCGGGAGCGGTACCGGGACGCGTTCGGGGTCGGGGACGGGCGGCGTCTGGTGGTGGTGTCCTCGACGTGGGGGCCGCAGGCGCTGCTCGGACGGCATCGCGACCTGGTCAGGCGGCTCGTGGCCGAGTTGCCGGACGAGTACCGCATCGTGGTGGCCGTCCACCCGGTGACGTGGGGTTTCCACGGTTTCCGGCAGTTGCGCGCCTGGTTCGACGACTGCCTGCGGCTCGGGGCCGGGCTGCTGCCGTTCGAGGAGGGGTGGCGGGCCGCGATCGCGGCGGCCGACCTCGTGATCGGCGATCACGGGTCCGTGTCCGTGTACGCGGCCGCCGCGGGTGTTCCGGTCCTGCTCGGAACGTTCCCGGAGGGGGACGTCCTGCCCGGATCGCTCAGTGATCTGCTGGGGCGGCGCGTCCCGCACCTGGTGCCGGAGCGGCCGCTGCTGGATCAGGTGCGGTGCGCGATGGGCCGTCCGGCGGCGGTGGAGCTGCGGGGGCGGCTGACCTCGGAGCCGGGGCGGGCGGCCGTCCTGCTGCGCCGGGAGATGTACGCGCTGATGGGTCTCGCGGAGCCCGCCGAGCGTCCGGAGACGGAGCCTCCCCCGCTGCCCGAGCCGATCGGGAGCCGGACGACATGAGCGGCGCGTGGGTGGTGCGGGTCTGGTCTCGCTCCGGTCGGCTGGTACTGAGCCGGCGGCCGGCCGATGATGACGGGCCTTCGCCGGAGCATCTGGTGGACGAGCATCTCGTGGTGGAGGGTGCGGACCATCCGTGGGCACCGGTCGCCGACGTGCTCGTTCACCGTGCGGAGCATCGGCCGGTGGAGTTCCATGGGCTGGTCGCGTGTGCGGTCGAGCCGGAGCGGTGCGTCATCAGGGCGCGGGGGGAGCGGGAGGTCGTGGTCGCCGGGCCGCCGTCCGCGGCGGTGTGGGCCGCGTCGGTTGCGCATGTCCGGCTGGTGGCCGGGCGGAGGCTCGGTGCGCCTACCTGCCCTGGAGCCGGTCCCGGATCGCCCGGGCCTGGTAGGAGCCCAGTTCCGCATAGATGGCGGCGGCTTGTTCGAGGTGCTCGCGTTCGGCGGACGTGTCGTCCCGGCGGGCCGCGAGACGGGCGCGCGTGACGTGGACGGTCGCCAGGGAGTGCCGCGCGTCCACGCGGACGGCGGCGTCGCGGGCGGTGTCGAGGGCATCGCCCGCGTCGGCGTCGCGGCCGGTGTCGATGAGTGCGCCGGCCAGGGCGGTGAGCGTCCGGGCCAGGTTGTAGTCGTCGCCGCGTCCCGCGAAGAAGTCCCGGGCCGCGTGCAGGTGCTCGACCGCCTCGGCGGGACGGCCATCGCGGAGGAGCGTCTCGCCCAGCCGGCGCGTCATCATCGCCACGCCGCGCGCCGGGTCCGCTGAGGCACGCCTGCTCACTTCGAGGGCGCGAGTGAACGTCTCGATGGCCTCGCCGAGCTGGTCCTGCGCGAGTTGCGCGACGCCGAGGCGCTCCAAGGCCGCTGCTTCACCATCGGTGTGGCCCGCGGCCTGTTCCAGGGCGAGCGCCTCAAGGCTAAGCCGGGCCGCCTCGGTGAACTCCCCCAGGTTCAGCCGCGCGGACGCCAGTGCCTCCAGCATCCGCGCACGGGCCAGGGGGTCGCCGAGTGCGGTCGCGGACGCGAGACCCGTTTCGTGGGTCTCGATCCAGACCGCGTAATGCTTGCGGAACACCACGACGCCCCACAGTGCCTCGCACAACTCCCACGTCTCGCGATGGAGGCCGCACTTGTGCGCCTCGGCGACCATGTCACGCAAGGTGGGGAGCATGCCCTCCAGCCAGCCGATCGCCTCGACCGTGCCCGGAAACGAGACGACGGGTGGACGGTCGTACTCCCGCCCCAGATGCCACCGGTCGGGGATGATGACGCGGTCGGCGGCGACGGCCATGCGCAGGTAATGGTCGAGCAGGCGCTGGAAGGCGCTCGGCCGTTCGGCGTCCGGTTCCGCCACCGTCCGGGCGTGCAGGTGGGCCAGGTCGTGGAAGCGGAACGTGCCGTCGGGGGCGGCGTCCACGAGGTTGGCGTCGATGAGGACGTCCAGGTCGTGTGCGGGGTCGCCGCCGGCGAGCGCGGCCACGGCCGGGGCCGCGAACCGGCCGTTCGGGTGGACGCTGAGCAGCCGGTACAGCCGTGCCGCGGACGGCGGCAGGTCGCGGTAGGTGACGTCGAAGACGGCCTGCACGGACAGATCCTCCTCGCCGAGGACGGCCAGCCGGTTCCGCTCGTCGGCCAGTTCGCCGACGAGGCGCTCGATGCGCCAGTGCCCGCGCGTCGCGAGCCGTGCCGCGGACGTGCACAGCGCCAGCGGGAGCCGCCCGCACAGCGTCGCCAGCGACCGGACGGCCTGCGGTTCGGCGCCCGTCCGGCCGCTGCCGAGCATCCGGTCGAGCAGCTCGACGGCGCCGTCCTCGTCCAGCGGGTCGAGCGGCAGGAACGACGCGCCGTCGACCGCGAGGCCGGGCAGCCGCCGCCGGGACGTCACCGCCACCATGGACGGGCCGCGCCCCGGCAGCAGCGGGCGCACCTGGGCCGCGGACGCGGCGTCGTCCAGCATGATGATCAGCTGCTTGCCCGCGGTGATGCTGCGGTAGAGCGCGGCCTGCTCGTCGACGTCGGCGGGCACCGCCTCGGGGGCCATGCCGAGCGCCCGCAGGAAGCGGCCGAGGGATTCGCTCGGCGGCGCGGGCGCCCCCGCGGAGAATCCGCGCAGGTCGGCGTAGAGCTGGCCGTCGGTGAACCCGTCCGCGGCGGCGTGCAGCCAGGCCAGCGCCACCGAGGTCTTCCCGACGCCGCCGACGCCGCTGATCACCATGATCCCGGGCGTTCCGCCGTCCCGGACGGAGTCGCTCAGCCGGCCGAGGACGCCCATCTCGCGGACGCGGTCGGTGAAGTAGGGACGGGACGCGGGCAGCTGCGCGGGCACCGCCGGATACCCGCTGCCGGGGGCGGTGGTCCGCAGGTGAATGCCGCCGTGCACGATGCCCGCCTGGACGACCGAACCGGACACGTCCGCGGCGACCTCATTGCGCAATGACGGTGTTCCCGTCCGCCATTCCCCGGTATCGCCTTCGGTCAAGGGAGCCACTCCGCACGGGCAGGGAACTTCGACTCCGGGTCAACATAACCCGGCACCCCGGCCGCGGCAAGACGATCACGTCTCCGCGGCCCGCCCTGCCTCGGCAAATGGTGACCTACTCCCCCATCGCGGGGCACATGGAATATCGGCTCAATGGAAACCACGTCCGCCTCAAGCGGCACAGTCGCAACTCGGCGCCATGCAAGAAAAGTCAATGCCTGGTCAATGGCCCCCAACGCGTGATGCACTGTCCGCCATGACAGATCCCATGACCGTCGCCATCGCCACCGCCATGGCCGGCAAGGCCGTCGAGGTCGCCGGTGAACCGGTCCGCGCCGCCGTCGCGGAGCTCTGCCGGCGGGTCCGGGAGCGGTTCCGCGGACGTCCGGCCGACGAGGCGGCACTCGCGCGGGCGGCGGCCGAGCACCCGGAGCGGCCCGAGGTGCTCGAAGGGGTCGTGCGACGGCTCCTGGACGAGGATCCCGCCTTCCGCGCCGAGCTCGAAACGATCTGGCAGCAGGC
The DNA here is from genome assembly GCF_004348335.1 of Actinomadura bangladeshensis. Classification (GTDB taxonomy): domain Bacteria; phylum Actinomycetota; class Actinomycetes; order Streptosporangiales; family Streptosporangiaceae; genus Spirillospora; species Spirillospora bangladeshensis. The sequence goes on from NZ_SMJW01000194.1 coordinate 3,767, forward strand.
CCACACGAACGCGAGCGCGACCGGCGACGGCGTCGTCAACGTCTTCACCGGCAGGGCCGAGAGGGTCGTCCAGCTCCGGGACGTCCAGGGCGATCTCAACATCGGCTAGCGGCAGGGTTCGGCGCCCTCCCCCGGGGCATCACGGGTCGTCAGAGCACATCCGGGCGACTCAGGGGGGAACGAGCATGAAGACCGCACCGGAACTCGCGCTGCGGCAGGTCACGATGCAGTTCATCGGCAACGCCACCGCGCTGCTGCGCTGCGGGCCGTTCACGCTGCTGACCGATCCCAACTTCCTGCACCGCGGGGAGCGCGCCTATCTGGGCTTCGGGCTCTCGTCCAAGCGGCTGACCGAGCCCGCGCTGCGCATCGAGGACCTGCCGCGCCTGGACGCCGTCGTCCTGTCCCACCTGCACGGCGACCACTGGGACCGGGTCGCGCGCGCGAAGCTCGACCGGGGCCTGCCGATCGTCACGACGCCGCACGCGGCCCGCCGGCTGCAGGGCTGGCACCGGTTCCGGCACGCGGTCGGGCTGCGCACCTGGGAGTCGCACACGATGGTCAAGGACGGCGCCATGCTGCGGATCACCTCGATGCCCGGACGGCACGCGCCCGGCCCGGCCCGCATGCTGCTGCCCCCGGTGATGGGCAGCCTGCTGGAGTTCGGCCCGGCCACCGGTGAGGTGCAGTACCGGCTCTACATCACCGGCGACACGCTGATGTACGACGAGATCCACCAGATCGCGCGCCGCAACCGGAACATCGATCTCGCCATCCTGCACTTGGGCGGCACCAAGCTGCCCGGCGGCATCATCGTCACGATGGACGGCGTGCAGGGCGCCGACCTGTTCGAGACGATCCGCCCTGGACGAGCGGTCCCCGTCCACTACAACGACTACGGCGTGTTCAGCTCGCCTCTGGACGAGTTCCGCCGCGAGATGGAGCGCCGGGGCTTCGGCGACCAGACGACCTACGTCGAGCCCGGCCAGAGCCACACGTTCACTCAGGCCTGACGCCGCCCCGACGTCTGATCGCGCCTCGCCTCGTCGCGTTTCACGCGCTCCTTCAGCGCGCGGGCCATGCGCAGCGGGAACAGGCCGAGGAACGGCGCGCGGCGTCCCAGGTCGTCGGTGTCCTTCCGGTCGAACGCGCGCGCGTACCGCGCCGCCTGGGACGCGGTGCCGTACTCCTTCGAGCCTCCGGCCCCGCATTCGCGCACGCACGACCAGCGCATCGTCGTGCCCTCGGCGGTGAAGGCGTAGTCATGTCCGAAGATCCGGCAGGCCAGCGTCACGTCACACCACCGGGTTCGCGTCGCCGTTGGTCTCGGGCGGCCCGTACCGGTTGCGCGCGAGCGGCCTGGCCCGTCCCTCGTGGACGGCCTCGCGCAGCGCGGCGCGGAACCGCCCCGGCCCCCAGTAGCGTGCGCCGACCATCTCGGCGAGCCGGGTCCGGGGCGTCGGCCCGTGCTCGACCAGCGCCTGCGCGATGGTGTTGACCTCGCGGTCGAGAGCGAGGTCCGCGCCGGACGCCCAGTCGGTCGTCCACCCGGTCATCATGGTCGGCGAGTAGAACGCGCGCCCCGGGCCGGGGCGGAACCGGCGCAGCCCGGTGCGCTCCTCCCGCTCGCGGCGCAGCACGCGCTCGCGGATGCGGGCGTCGCGTTCGCGCGCCGCCCGCTCCCGTTCCGCCGCCTCGGCGCGCTCGCGGTCCGCCTGCTCGATGGAGCCCGACTCGGCCGCCAGCGACCGCGCGGCGGAGCGGTGCTGCGCGGCCTCCATCCGGTCGGCGGCGGACTCGGCGCGCATCCGGTGGACGCCCGCCTGCCGCTCGTGCTCCGCCGCGGCCTCGTCGTCGTGCCGGGCGCGGGACGCGTGCGCGAGCGCCAGCTCGGTGTGCATGTGCTCCCATGCGTCGTAGGTCTCGGCCTGGTCGAGGGCGATCTCGGCCTCGGTCCCGTCGAGCCCCTCGGCGCGGGCGCGGGCCTCCGCGGCCATCGCGCGCTGCTCACCGGCCCGCGCGCGCTCGGTCGCCGCCTCCGCGAGAGCCGCGTGCAGCTCGGCGTCCTCGGGGTTGTCGGCGGACAGCGCCTCCGCGCGCTCCCGCAGCGCGCGGGCCCGCTCGTCCGCCGCCGCGGCCCGGTCCAGGGCGCTCGCGCGCTCGGCGTCGTTCCCGGCGTGCCCGGCCTGCTCGGCGGCGGCGCGCTCGTCGTGGGCGGTCGCCTCCTCCGCGAGGCGCTCGGCGTCCCACTCGGCGATCTGCGCGAGGACCCCCTCGACGCGCAGCCGTTCACGGACGTCGCCGCCCTCCTCCTCCGCGCGCGGCGTCAGCTCGTGGACGACGGCGCGGTGCTCGGCGGCGCGCGCCCGCGCCTCCTCGGCGTGCCGCCGGGCCTCCAGCGCCGCGCGGCGCTCCGGCCCGCCGCCCGCGGCCTTCCCGGCCGGCTCCGCGCCCTCTTCCTCCTCGGCCTCGTGGGCGGTGAGCGGCTTGGCGATGTTCTCCAGCGACGCCTGCTCGGCGCGGACGCCGAAGAGCAGCTCGGCGATGCCGCCGAGCGCCATGATCACGGCGCCGATGAAGAACCCGATCGCGACCTTGCTCACCATGCCGCTGTCGATGAAGCTGCCGAACAGCAGCGGCCCGGAGATGCCGCCGACCGCGGTCCCGATCGCGTAGAAGAACGCGATGGCGAGCGCCCGGGTCTCCATCGGGAAGATCTCGCTGACCGTCAGGTACGCGGAGCTGGCACCCGCCGAGGCGAAGAAGAACGTCACGCAGACCAGCAGGATGAACGTCCAGGTCGACAGCGCCTCGGTCGTCAGGAAGACGCCCAGCAGGACGGTCAGCGCGGCCGAGACGAAGTACGTCCCGGAGATCATCGGTTTTCGGCCGACGGTGTCGAACATCCGCCCGAGCAGCAGCGGGCCGAGGAAGTTGCCGATCGCGAACAGGACGAGGAAGTAGGGCACGTTCCCGGACGCCACGGCGAAGTACTTGCTGAGGATCGTGCCGAGGTCGAACGTCACCGCGTTGTACAGGAACGCCTGCCCGACGAACAGCGCGAACCCGAGCGTCGCCCGCTTCGGATAGATCTTGACCGCGACCTGGGCGATCTCCCGGAACGGGATGGCCTTGCGCTGCCGCACCGTGATGCTCTCGCCCGGCTCCCCGAGGTCGTGGTCGGTCTCGTCGCGGACCTCCCGCTCGATGCCGTCGACGATCCGCTCGGCGTCCTCCTCGCGCCCGTGGATGAACAGCCAGCGCGGGCTCTCCGGGACGTGCCGCCGGACGAGCATGATCGTGAGGCCGAGGACGGCGCCCAGCCCGAACGCGTACCGCCAGCCCATGTCCGTGGGGAAGAACGCGGTGTTCAGCAGGAGCACCGCGGCGAGGCTGCCGAGCGCCGACCCCACCCAGTAGCTGCCGTTGATCGCGAGGTCGACGCGGCCGCGGGCGCGGGCCGGGATCAGCTCGTCGATCGCCGAGTTGATCGCCGCGTACTCGCCGCCGATGCCCATGCCGGTGACGAACCGGCACGCGAAGAAGTACCAGGGCGCGAACGCGAACGCGGTCGCCACCGTGGCGAGGATGTAGACGCCCAGCGTGAGGATGAACAGCCTCTTGCGGCCGAACCGGTCGGTGAGCTGCCCGAAGAACAGCGCGCCGAGGCAGGCGCCGGTGACGTAGATCGCCGCCGCGAGCCCGATGTCGCCGGGGGTCATCGCGATGCCGCTGCCCGGCTCCGTCAGCCGCGCCGCGACGGCCCCGACGATGGTGACCTCGAGGCCGTCGAGGATCCACACCGTCCCGAGGCCGACGACGACCATCCAGTGGAAACGCGACCAGGGCAGCCGGTCCAGGCGCGCCGGGACCCGCGTGGTGATCGTCCCCACGCCCGTATCAGCCGTCATTCGGTCACCCCTCCAACGAACCGGCGGTCGATCACGACCGGGCGGAATCATCGATAGGGCTACCCGTCAGCCGGATATCACACCTCTGCGCGCCGACAAGGTCAAGAAAGACTGAAACGACAGGAAAAGGCGCCCGCCGTGGCGGGCGCCTCTCCGATCGGGGTCATTCGGTCACTTGAGGAACGGGAGCCTTTCGACGAGGCGGGTCTTGCTCCACCAGCGGCCGAGGCCCAGGGTGTCGCCGGCGCTGACCAGGGCCAGCCCGACGATCAGGAGCGCGTAGACGATGTGGTCGTCCATGAACAGGTTGTTCTCGGGGGGCAGGACCGCGGTCCACATCAGGACCAGCAGCGCCGCGCCGCCGGCGGCCGCGACCCGCATCCCGATGCCCAGGATCAGCGCCGCGCCGACCCCGGCCAGCCCGATCATGAACAGCCAGTCCGCCCACGCGGCCCCGGCCAGGTCGTTGTAGAACCCCGCGAACGGGCCCTTGGGCGCGTGCGCCAGGAACCCCTCGGTCGGGCTGCCGCCGTCCAGCCAGCCCTTGCCCGCCGGAGTCTCGTGGCCCAGCCCGAACAGCTTGTCCACGAACGCCCACGCGAAGATCCAGCCCAGCGCCAGCCGGGCCGCGGCCCAGATGTAGCGGGCGGCGGGCGTCTCGGTCAGCGGCTTGGGAGCCACCACCCGGATCAGGGTGCCGCGTCCCGTGTGCGTCTTGTGCTCGGAGACTGCCATCGCCGTCTCACCTTCCATCACATCGCCGGTTCTTGCACTCCTCACTCAACTCCAGTCCGTTCCGCGGCCGTAGGTCCGTTCGGTCCGTGATCAGGGGGACCAACGTCCCGCCTATCCGGGCGGTGGCCCCGGTTGCTGTTTCCCGGCCCGCCGCGATAAGCCGGAAACGGCCGCCCGGTGATCGGCCTACGGCCATTCGGTCTTGTGGCCGAAACCCCGGGAGTTGTCGATGAGGCGGAGCCAGGTCGGGCGGATGCGCCAATGGTCGGCCGAGACGAGCGCGCGGGCGAGTCGGCCGTCGTCCGCCACGAAGGGGAAGCGGGCGGCGTAGGTGGCTCGGGCGGCGTCCAGGTCGGTGCCGGTCAGGCGGTGGCAGACGCCGCGGCCCTGGACGCCGCGCAGCGTCCGCCAGTCCTGGTCGTCGTCCTGGACGGTGAAGGCCACGCGCACGCCGGCGGGGTCGGACGCCAGGGCGCGGCCGTGCCGGGTCGACCGCGAGCTGACGAACACCGGGGACCCGTCGGGCGCGGGGGCGAAGAAGACCGCGCAGACCTGCGGGCCGTCCTCGTCCGCGTAGGCGAGGTTGAGGACGGTGCAGGCCGCCAGCGCGTCCCGGACCGCGTCGTTCACCGGCCCCTCAGCGGCGGGATCGCCGGCACCTCCGGGGCGGACGCGATGTCCTCGGCGGTCAGCTTGAACGCGTCGGGGAAGCGGTCGCGGCGGGTGCGGCGGTCGGGCTCGGTGGTGCGCCAGCAGTACAGGCAGCGCTCGCACTGGAGCACCTCCCACACGCCGGGGACGGGCGAGGCGAACAGCATCTCGATCGCCTCGTGCGCGCAACGCGGGCAGATCATGTCGGGCTCCTTTCAGCGGCGGGCGGGGCGCCGGCCGGTGGGTCAGCGGCCGGCGGCGAGGGCGCGGAGGCGGACCAGCCATTCGGCGGCCTCCGGCAGGTCGCGGACCTGGTTCCCGTAGTTGCCGCGGCCGTCGGGGGCGACCGGCGTGGTGGCGTCGATGACGAGCTTGTCGGTGATGCCGGGCGTCGTGGCCTGCGGTGCGAGACCCAGCACCGGCATGTTGGGCACCTGGATCAGGTCGCCGGCCGGGTTCATCTTCGTCGACACCGCCCACAGGACCTGCGGGAGGTCGAACGGGTCGACGTCCTCGTCCACGACGATGACCGTGGCGGCGTAGCCGAGCCCGTGCGGGGTGCTGAGCACGCGCATCCCGACGGCCTTCGCGAAACCGCCGTAGCGCTTGGCGGTGGAGACGATGACGACGAGCCCGTGCGTGTACATGGCGTTGACCGCCTGCACCTCCGGGAACTCGGCCTTGAGCTGCTGGTACAGCGGGACGCAGGTGTTGGCCGCGATCAGGTAGTCGACCTCGGTCCACGGCATGCCGATGTAGAGGTGCTCGAAGATCGGGTCGGTGCGGTAGGAGATCCGGTCGACGCGGATGACGGTCATGTTGCGTCCGCCGGAGTAGTGCCCGGTGAACTCGCCGAACGGGCCCTCGATCTCGCGCTGGCGGCCCTCGATGACGCCCTCGACCACCACCTCGGACCCCCACGGCACGGGCAGCCCGGTCAGCGGCGCCTCGGCGATCGGGGCGGGTGCCCCGCGCAGCGCACCGGCCAGTTCGTACTCGTTCTCGTCGTAGCGCATCGGGGTGGACGCGGCGATGGAGATGACGGGGTCGTTGCCGATGGTGATGGCGATCGGCAGATCCTCGCCGGCCTCCTCCGCCTTTCGGAGTTGCAGCGCGATGTCGTGCATGGGGACGGGCTGGAGCGCGAGCCTGCGCTTCCCCTTCACCTGGATGCGGTAGATGCCGACATTCTGCTTGCCGCTGTTGTCCGGGTCCTCGGGGTCCTTCGAGACGACCGCGGCCTTGTCGATGTAGAAACCGCCGTCGCCGTCGTTCAGCCGGACGAGCGGTAGCACCTTGAAGATGTCGACGTCGTCGCCGTCCATGACGTTCTCCGCCCACGGCGGGTTCTCGCGCCATTCCGGCGCGACGGGGAAGGTGTCCCAGCGGCGGCTGAACTCGTTGACCTGCTCCTTCACGCCCGTCCCCTTGGGGAGGCCGAGCGAGAGCGCGTGGTTGGCCCACGACCCGTGGACGTTCATGGCGATGCGCGCACTGGTGAATCCCGCGACATTGTCGAAGTACAGGGCCGGGGCGTCGTCGCCCATCCGGCAGGCGGCGTTGGCGGCGGCCGCGATATCGGGTTCGGGCATCACCTGGTCGGTGATGCGCAGCAGTTGCCCCTCCTTGTCGAGGGCGTCCAGGAAACTCCGCAGATCGTCAAAGGGCATGGTGGTGGTTCCTTTCACGGGCGGCGCGCATTCCGTCCCAGCGGCGGGCGGGCGCCGGCAGGTCGAACTGGTCCAGCACCCGGGCGGTGATGTGGTCGACGATGTCGTCGATCGTTTCCGGGTGGTTGTAGAAGGCGGGCATCGGCGGCACCATCTGCACCCCCATGCGGGCCAGCGCGAGCATGTTCTCCAGGTGGATCTCGCTGAGCGGCGTCTCGCGCGGGACGAGGACCAGCCGGCGCCGCTCCTTCAGCACCACGTCGGCGGCGCGGGCCACGAGCCCCTCCGCGTAACCGGCCCGGATGGCGGCCAGCGTCTTCATGGAGCAGGGGGCGATGACCATCCCGTCCGTTCGGAAGGAGCCGGACGAGATCGCCGCGCCCTGGTCGTCGGGCGAGTACACCGCGTCGGCGAGCGCGCCGACCTCCCGCGCCGACAGCCCGGTCTCCAGTTCGACGGTCGCCCGCGCCCACCGCGACAGGACCAGGTGGGTCTCGACGTCCGGGAGCCGGGCCAGGTTCTCCAGCAGCCGGACGCCCAGCACCGCACCCGTCGCACCCGTCATTCCGACGATGAGCCGCATGGCCGTCCACTCCTCTGAGATTTCGGTCACGCCTGTCCGGCGCCGCGACTCACGCTATGGCGACGGCGGATAATCGCCGTCATAGATCGAGGACAGCGGATGAAGAAAAACGGACAACCTCTACGGGCGGATATTCCGCACATCCCGTACCGCCCCGCGGCGGGCGCGCCGCCGGGCGTCGAGGTCCTCGACCTGCCCCGCCTCATGGCGCGCGCCCGCGGCCACGAGGTGGAGATCTACGCCCCGCGGCGGCCGGTGTTCCACGAGTTCATCGCCGTGAAGGCGGGGACGGTGCGCTGCTCGGTCGACTTCAACGAGTACCGGGTGCCGGCCGGGAGCTGGTTCTGGATGCGGCCCGGCCAGATCCACCGCTACATGGGCGACCTCACGCAGGCCGAGGCGACCGTCGTGCTGTTCACCTCCGACTTCCCGGACGCCGCCACCCGCGAGGCCGTCGGGCTCGACCTGCGCGTCCACCACCGTCCGCTGACCCCGGTCGGGGCGCAGAAGGCCGCGCTCGACGGGACGCTCCGCCTCCTGGAGGACGAGGCCGACAGCCTCGCCGACCTCCCTCTGGAAGCGCACATCGACGTCCTGCGGCATCTGCTCGGCGTCATCCTGCTGCGCCTCACCCATCTGAACGGCGGGCCCGGCGACCCGGCCACCGCCAACGAGGTCTTCCTGCGCTTCCAGCAGGCCGTCGACCAGGACCTCTCGGCGAGCCACCGCGTCGCCGACTACGCGGCCCGCCTCGGCTACAGCGTCCGGACCCTCACCCGCGCCACCCGGGCGGCGACGGGCTGCGGCGCCAAACGCTTCATCGACGACCAGATCCTGCTGGAGGCCAAGCGGCTGCTGTCCCATACCGACCTGGCGCCGTCCGCGATAGCCGACCGCCTGGGGTTCGCTTACCCGACGTCGTTCAGCGCGTTCTTCCAGCAGCGGACGGGGATGCCGCCGACCGCGTTCCGGGCCAGATCCCGAGGCGCGGCCAAGCCCGAACCGTGAGGACCGCGGAGAAGTGAACCGTCCGACCCGGCTGGTAGATCTTCGGGGGTGAGCGTTGACGACTTCCTGAAGACGGCCCACAGCCTGCCCGAGGTGACCGAGAACGAGTCCTTCGGCGGCATGACCGCCTTCAAGGTGCGCGGCAAGGGCTTCGGCTACCTCAACGAAGCCGACGAGACCGCCATGCTCAAGGCCACCCGCGCCGAGCAGGCCGCACTGATAGCCGAGTCCCCGGACGTCTTCTCCCCTTCGTGGGCCAGCGGCCGCTTCGCGTGGCTCTCGATTGACCTCAGCAGGGTCGACCCGGGCGAACTGGTGGAACTGGTGACGGAGGCTTGGCGCCTGTCAGCCCCCAAGCGCCTCGCCCAGACGGTCGACCCGCCCCACTGACCCGCCGGCTCGCGAACGGTGGCCGCACCAGCAGCCCCTTGACACCGAGTGAGAGGAAACCTATATATGGAGTTGCAGGTTTCCTCTAGCACGAGGAACAGGTAGTCGGCGCCAGGGTGGGCGCCGAGGGTCTTCGGAGGTGATGGTCATGTTGCTGACGTCGATCGACCCGTTCGTGCAGGAGTTCGAGCGTCAGTTCGATCGGGCGATCCGCCAGGTCAGCGGGGCCGGCAGTGGGACCGGCATGCCGATGGACGGCGTCCGCCGCGCCGACGACGTCGTCCTGCGGTTCGACCTGCCGGGCATCGACCCGGGCTCGATCGAGGTCACCGTGGACCGCGGCGTCCTGTCGGTGACCGCGCGCCGCGAGGAGGAGTTCGGCGAGGACGAGCGCGCGTTCGTCCGCGAGCGCCCGATGGGCTCGTTCACCCGCCGGGTCTACCTGTCGGAGCACCTGGACTCCGAGGGCATCGACGCGGCCTACGACAACGGCGTCCTGGCGGTCCGCATCCCCGTCCTGGAGAAGGCGAGGCCGCGCAAGGTCGCCGTCCAGCGGACGGGCGACGGACGGAAGGCGATCAAGAGCTGACCGCACGGATGCGGACGCGGCCCCGGACCCGCGACACCCCCCGCGCGGGCCGGGGCCACCCGGCGGCGTGACGGCACGAGGAGGAACCCCCATGAGCCTGCCGTTCGACGACGAGCGCGCCGCCCTGTTCACCGTGGGCCAGGTCGCGCAGATGCTGGACGTCCAGCAGGCGTTCCTGCGCCGCATCGACGACCACCACGTCGTCTCACCGGAACGTTCCGCCGGCGGGCAGCGCCGCTACAGCCGCCGCGAGATCGGCCGCATCCAGGAGGTCGTCACCATGATGGGCGAGGGCATGACCCTGCCCGCCATCCGCCGCATCTTCGAACTCCAGCACGAGGTGGCCGAACTGACGCGCGAACGCGACGAACTGGCCCGCCGCCTCGCCGCTCGCGACCGCGACCGCGACACCTGACCGGCACCGGCGGCGTCACCGCCGAAGGAACTCCTCGATCGTCGCGGCCTGCCCGAAGATGGCGTGGCCGACCTCCGGCAGCAGCTTCACCGTCGACTGCGGAACGCACTCGTGAACACGCCGCGCGGTCTGCCGCGAGTCGAACATGGCGTCCCGTCCGCCGACGATCACGAGCACCGGCATGCGGAGGCCGCGAAGCGCGTCGCCGGGGAACACCGGAAGCTTCTCCCTGCGCGGGTTGAAGTGCGTGAACGTCAGGACGACGCCGTCGAGGACCTCACTGTCACCAAGGCCCGTGACGGTCATCGCCGACTCCCGCAGCCCGCCGCGCCCGACCAGCCGCGCCGCCAGGGTCTTGAACACCCAGCCGATCTTCTGCCGCCCCACCCCGCCGGGGCACAGCAGCGCCAGGCGGGTCACGCGTTCCGGCCGCCGGATCGCGTAGTCGAGGGCCGTCCACCCGCCGAGGGACGCGCCGACGACCGCGGCGTCCGCGACCCCGAGCCCGTCGAGCACGTCGTCCAGCCACAGCGCGACGGCATCGGAACCCAGCACGGGACGCGAGGGCGCGCTCAGCCCCGGTTCGCCGACGAGGTCCACGGCATAGGTGCGGAAGTTCCGCGACCACACCGCGACGTCGTCCCGCCACATGACCGCGTTCGCGCCCGAGCCGTGCAGCAGCACCAGGGGCGGCGCGTCCGGCGGCCCCGAGACCAGCACGAAGGTCTCGCCCTCGCGAGTCGGCACCGTGACCTGCTCGGCGGGCACGGGCCAGGCGTCGAGCGCCCGCCGGTAGTGGCCGAGCAGCTCGCTCCTCCCGGCCTCCGACTTGTAGATCACGCTCATGGCGTCCCCGCCAGCCGCGCGTCGAGCGCCTCCAGGTCCGGGACGAACCACACGTGACCCGCCCGGTTCGACTCCCGGACCAGCGCACGCAGTGCCGAACTCTCCGCCATATGCGCGGAGATGTCGCCGACGACCGCCAGCTTCACCCCGTACTGGACGAACTTCTGCATGAGGTCGCCCGCGAAACGGGTGCCCAGCGAGAAGAAGCGCTCGTCCAGCCGGTCCGCGGGCACCGCCACGACCTCGGCGCCGAGGTAGGTCGCGCCGACCAGGTCGAGCCCGTCCTCCATCGTCGCGATCAGCGGACCGTCCGGATCGCACACCAGCACCTGGACTCCGGCCCGCTCCTGTACCACATCAGTCATCGCCTGCCTCCCGTCCGAGCACGCCGCCCTCCCCGAGCACGGCGTCGATCAACTGCAGCACCTCGGCCGTGGCCGCGGCACCGCCGAGCAGCACGACCTTCAAGCGCTGCCCTTTCTCGTCATGGACGACCTGGATGTGCACCGGCTGCCCGGGGTCGGGCCCGCCCTGCGCGGCGCTCACCACCAGCGTGCCGAGCCGATCCGCCATATGCCGGTCGACACCGTCGACCTGCACGATGCTCGACACTTCGACCCGCGCACCGGACCGTCCGCCGGGCTCCGGCCTACCGGTCAGCTCCTCCAGGTCGTCGCGCCCGATCCGGTACTGCTTGCCGATCCGGACGGCCTTGAGCCGCCCCTCCCGGATGTACCGCCGCACCGTCCGCACATGAAGCCCGAGAAGGTCCGCGACCTCCTCAACCGAGTACATCTTGTCATCCATCGCTACCTAACATACTCTAACTGAGACGCAATAGGGAACTTTAGGGACCATCTCCAAGACCGACGCCCCTCGCCACCCTGGACGCGTGATGAGAAGCCGAGCACGATGCCCGACATGGACGAGGAACTGGCCCGCGCCGACAACGGTGACACGTTGACCGCCTTCTCCCGTACCGCCGAACACCCCCACCCCACCGACGCCCCGCTGACGGC
>NZ_SMJW01000195.1 GCF_004348335.1 Actinomadura bangladeshensis
GGCCAGCACGTCTCCCCGTTCAACGGTCCTTCCCCGCCTCGTCTTCACAGCCCGGTTCTCATCGGCCGCTCCCTTGCGGAAATCCGGGCGCGCGAGCGCCTTTGACCGGGAAACGATCGGGCGGTGCGGCGGGTTACGGGCCGGGGGCCTGTCAGTGCCGCAGGTCGTCGGGGAGCATGCGGCCCAGCGACCGGACGGCGCGGTACTGCAGCGCCTTGATCGCCCCCGGCTTCTTGCCCATGACCAGCGCGGTCTCGGCGACCGACAGGCCGTGCAGGAACCGCAGCACGACGCACTCCTGCTGCTCGGACCCGAGCCGCCGGACGGCGAGCAGCAGCGTCCGGTTGGTCATCGCGTCCAGGACGGCCCGCTCCGGCCCCTCCTGGACGCGCCCCGGACGGCGGTCGGGACGGCGCCGGTCAGGCTCGGTCAGCTCGGCGGTGCAGACCTCCAGCCGGTAGCGGCCGGACTTGAAATGGTCGGCGACGAGGTTCCGGGAGATCGTCACCAGCCAGGCGCCGAAGTCCTTGCCCTGCCAGTGGAAGTCGCGGACCCGGCGGAGGGCGCGCAGGAACGTCTCGCTCGTCAGGTCCTCGGCGAGGGAGTGGGTCCCCACCCGGTAGTAGATGTACCGGTAGACGAGGTCCACGTAGTGGTCGTAGAGGGAGCCGAACGCGTCGGCGTCGCCGTCCCGCGCGCGGAGCACCAGCGCCTTGAGGACCTCCGCCCGGTCGGCGCCCGGCCCGCCGGAGCGGGCGGCGCGGGCCCGGGAACGCCGAGGAAGCGGGATGGCCCCGGCATCGAGGGTCAAGCTGCTCATGCAGTTCTCCTCGGGGCGTACGCGACCTCCGGCGTGATCTGCCACTCTAGGTACCGGAAGGTACGGAAGCAATGCCCTGTTCCATGGTGCTTCCACCCCTGTTCCGGCCGTCCCGAGCAGCCCGAATCACAGCGCGGTTACCCGTCCGCTCTCGGCATCGGGCACCATTAGGCGCGATGGTCGATGCTCTTCTCGCGCTCCTGGCGACCCTCGGTGCCCTGGCGGCCACCGGGTTGCTGATCCAGCGCGCCCAAAAGGACCGGCTGCTCTACCTCATCGCGTGGTCGTTCACCCAGGTAGGGCTGACGCTCGCGCTGCTGTGCATGGCCGTCGGGTTCATGGCCGGGTTCAACGGCGCGCTGTTCCGCGTCCTGGAACTCGGCGCCGCGCTGATCGGGCCCGTGTGGCTCGCGCTCGGCATGATCGAGCTCATCGCGCGGTACGTGCAGGTGCGGTTCGCCGCCTGGCTGTTCGCGATCTCCTACACGGTCGTCGCGATGGTCATCCTCGTCCTGGACCCGCTCAAGGGCTCGCTGTCCAAGAGCCTGCCGAAGCCGAGCTCCACCTACGACGCGCTGCCGCTGCTGCTGATCGACGGCGCGCACGTCGTCGCGGTGATCTCCCTGGCGGCCTGCACCGGCGTCACCGCGTGGCTGGCGAGCAAGCGCGACCAGGAGGCCGCCGAGCTGCTCATCCCGGTCGCGCTGGTCGCGCTCGCCGGCGTCCTCGTGGTCAGCGGCACCCGCGGGTTCCTGCCCGCGCCGGTCGCGGTGATCGCGCTCGGCGCCGCCGTCGGGCTGGTCTGGTACGGCGCGATGCGCACGATCCCCGTGTACGACGAGGACGAGGGCTACGACGACTACGACGACCGGGGCGGCTACGGCGACGACCGCGGCTACGGGAGCGAGCCCGCGACCGGCTACGAGGAGCAGGCGTACGCGGCCAAGGCCGAGCCCGTCCCGGCGCCGACCCCCTCGCCCGAGCCGCGGACGCCGGACCCGCGCCGCGGCGAGCTGCGGTTCCCCGAGCCGGCCGTCGAGGAGTTGCGCTTCCCGTCCGACAACCCCGCCGGGCCCACCGCCGTCGACCCGCTGGGCGGCCCCGCCGCGCCGCCGGTCCCGGCCGCCGGGCCGCCGGGCCGGGACCTGGCGAACGCCTGCGGCCAGATCACCGTCTACACGCTGCTGGACGGCCGCGAGGAGGCGTTCGACCGGCTCGCCGCCGACCTGGTGAAGGCCGCGCTGGCGGCCGAGCCGGACACGGTGGTCTTCGCCTGCCACGAGGTGGTCGGCGGCCCCACGCAGCGGATCTTCTACCAGCTGTTCCGGGACGAGGCGGCGTTCGCCGCGCACCGCGGGCAGGCGCACCTGCGCCGCTTCCTCGCCGACTCCCGCACCCACGTGCTGGCCACGAATGTGATCGAGCTGAAGCTCGGCCCCGCGAAGGTGCCGCTCCCGGCGCCGGAGTTCCCCGGGAGGTGACATGCCCGACGACAGGCCCGGCGACATTGTGATCACGATGCTCGGCAAGCCCGGCTGCCACCTGTGCGAGGACGCCCGCGCGGTGATCGAGCGCGTCGCCGGCGACCTCGGGGTGCGGTGGGAGGAGCGCGACATCACCCGGTCCGAGGCCGACTACGAGCAGTACTGGGAGCAGATCCCGGTGACGCTGGTCAACGGCGTCCAGCACGACTTCTGGCGCGTCGACGAGGCCCGGCTCCGCGCCGCCGTCGCCAAGCTCCGCTGACTCCCGCGCGCCCCCGGGCGCGGCGTTTCCCAGTGTTCCGGGGCGTTTCCGGGCAGTCCGGGTGTCTTGTCGGTCACATCCGAACGACATTCGGATGGTCGGGGCGTACCCTGCAAGTCCTTGATGGACGGCCTTTCCGCGGCGCCGTCCGGCCCATGCGACCGGGGGGTGACTTTGTGCGCGTGTTCACAAAGGCTTAACCTGGTGGCCAGCCCTGGGGGCGGCCGGGCCGCGGTCGTCAGACCGTTACCGAGCCGCGCGCGCCGGGGCGAGGGGTTCTCCGACCGCCCCGTCCCCAGCGTCGAGCCCGAAGAGCAGGCCGTGACACCTCGACAGAACCGGCACCGCGACCGCGCGGGCCGCGGCATCCCCGAAGCCACCGTGGCGCGGCTCCCGGTCTACCTGCGGGCCCTCACCGGGCTGCAGGAGCGCGGCGTCGCGACCGTCTCCTCCGAGGAGCTGGCCGCGGCGGCCGGCGTGAACTCGGCCAAGCTGCGCAAGGACCTGTCCCACCTCGGGTCCTACGGGACGCGCGGCGTCGGCTACGAGGTCGAGTACCTCGTCTACCAGATCTCCCGCGAGCTGGGCCTCACCCAGGACTGGGTCGTCGCCATCATCGGTGTCGGTAACCTGGGCCGTGCGCTGGCCGGCTACGGCGGTTTCGCGTCCCGCGGCTTCCGCGTGGCGGGCCTGCTCGACGCGGACGAGGCCATCGTCGGCCAGGAGATCTCCGGCATGACGGTGCAGCACATCGACCGGCTGGAGGACATCATCGCGGACCACGGCGTCTCCATCGCCGTGATCGCGACCCCCGCGGGCGCGGCCCAGGGGGTGTGCGATCGCGTGGTCGCCGCGGGCGTCACCAGCGTGTTGAACTTCGCGCCCGTCGTCCTGTCGGTGCCGGACGGCGTCGACGTGCGCAAGGTCGACCTGTCGATCGAGCTGCAGATCCTCGCGTTCCACGAGCAGCGCAAGGCCGGCGGGCCGGACGTCCACCCGCCGCTCGACGCGGGCGACGCGCCGCCGGGCACGGCGCAGTACGTAGAGACGGTCGAGGCATGAGCGGCCCGGGGCCGGCGGGCATGATCGAGGCGGATCCGGAAACCGGAGCCCACAGCACGGCAGCTCACAAGACGGCGGATGCGGAAGTCGCGGGAGTCAGGGCATGAGCATTCTGGTGGTGGGGCTCAGTCACCGCAGCGCGCCCGTCGCGGTGCTGGAGCGGGCGGCGGTGGCCGGGGACGACCTGGTGAAGCTGCTGAACGCGGTGCACGCCTCGGCGAACATCGCCGAGGCGGCGATCGTCTCGACGTGCAACCGCGTCGAGATCTACGCGGTGGTCGACAAGTTCCACGGCGGCGTCTCGGCGATCTCCGAGCTGCTGGCGCTGCACTCCGGCGTCCCGCTGGACGACCTGTCCCGGCACCTGTACGTCCACTACGAGGAGCGGGCCGTCCAGCACGTGTTCGCGGTGGCGTGCGGGCTGGAGTCGATGGTCGTCGGCGAGGGGCAGATCCTCGGCCAGATCCGGCAGGCGTTCAAGCTCGCGCAGGACGAGCGCACGCTCGGCCGCGACCTGCACGACGTCCTGCAGCAGTCGCTGCGGGTGGGCAAGCGCGCCCACCACGAGACCGGCATCGACCAGGCCGGCGCGTCACTGGTCAGCGTGGGGCTGGACGTCGCGGTCCGGCATCTCGGGCCGCTGGACGGCGTCCGCGCGCTGGTGGTCGGCGCCGGTTCGATGAGCTCGCTGGCCGCGGCCACGCTGAGCCGCGCGGGAGCGCGCGAGGTGGTGATCGCCAACCGTACGCATGCGCGGGCCGTCCGCCTCGCCGAGTCGCTGGACGTCCCCTCCGCCGCGATCGAGCTGTCCGCGCTGGACGCGGCGCTGGCCGACGCCGACCTGGTGGTGTCGTGCACCGGCGCCACCGGCCTGGTGGTGACGGCCGCGCAGCTGGCGGCGCGCGGCGTCGGCGACGACGGGCGGAACCGCTTCTTCCTCGACCTGGCGCTGCCGCACGACGTCGAGCGGTCCGTCGGCGAGCTGGACGGCGTCGAGCTCGCCGGGCTGGACGATCTGCGCACCGCGCAGGAGGCCGCGCGGGCGATCGGCCCGGCGGCCGTCGAGGCGGTCCGCCGGATCGTGTGCGAGGAGGTCGAGGCGTTCCTCAGCGCGGCCCGCGCCGCCGCCGTCGCGCCGACCGTCGTCGCGCTGCGCAGCAAGGCCGCGGGCGTGGTGGACGCGGAGCTGACCCGGCTGGCGGGCCGGATACCCGGGATGGACGACCGGGACCGCAGGGAGATCGAGCACACAGTGCGGCGCGTGGTGGACAAGCTGCTCCACGCACCGACCGTCCGGGTCAAGGAACTGGCGGCGGCGCCGGGCGGCGACTCCTACGCCGACGCGCTGCGCGAACTGTTCGACCTGGACCCGAAGGCCCCCGAGGCGGTGGCCCGCGCCGACATGCGCGAGGACGAGCCGCCGGCGGCGATCGCACCCGACTGCGCGGACGCCGACTGCGTCAGCCCCGCGCCGATCATGGGCAGCGACGTCCCGCCGGGCGCGTCCGATGGAGTGAACGTGGAGACGGTGAACGCCCGCGCGGCGAGCGTCAGGGCGGTCAGTGCCCGGGACAGGGTCCCGGCGCGCGAAGGAGACGAGACGTGAGTACAGGCAAGGGCCCGCTGCGGCTCGGCACCCGCAAGAGCCTGATGGCGACGACGCAGTCGCAGGGCGTCGCGGACGCGTTGACGCGGCTGACGGGGCATGCCGTCGAGCTGGTCGGGGTAACCACGCAGGGTGATGTCTCCAAGGCCCTGCTCGCCCAGATGGGCGGCACGGGCGTGTTCGTGAACGCGCTGCGTGACAAGATCCTGTCCGGCGAGGTGGACTTCGCCGTCCACTCGCTGAAGGACCTGCCGACATCGGAGACCCCCGGCATCAAGCTTGCCGCGACCCCGCTGCGCGACGACCCCCGCGACGCGCTGTGCGGACCGAGCAAGCTCGCGGACCTGCCGCGCGGCGCCCGCGTCGGCACCGGCTCGCCGCGCCGGGTGGCGCAGCTGCGCGCGCTCCGCCCCGACCTGGAGATCGTCCCGATCCGCGGCAACGCCGACACCCGGCTCCGCAAGATCACCGACGGCGAGCTGGACGCGATCGTGCTGGCGCACGCCGGCCTGAAGCGGATCGGCCGGCTGGCGGAGGTCGGCGAGGTCTTCGACACCGACCAGATGCTGCCCGCGCCCGGCCAGGGCTCGCTCGCCCTCGAATGCCGCTCCGACCGCGACGACCTGCGCGAGCTGCTCGCGGCGGTCGACGACGCCGCGACCCGGCGCGCGGTCACCGCCGAGCGGACGATCCTCGCGGTGCTGGAGGCGGGCTGCTCCGCGCCCGTGGGAACATACGCTGCCGAAGTAGATGAAGAGCTGCATCTGACGGCGACCGTCGCGGCGATCGACGGCAGCCGGCAGATCAGGATGTCCGCCAGCGGCCACCCGGATGCCGCCGAGCAGATCGGCCGCGACCTCGCGGCCCGGATGCTCGCGCAGGGGGCCGACCAGCTGATGGGGGAGCGCGAGTGAGCCCCGCCGCGAAGAGCGCCGCCGGGACCGGCGGCGCCGAGAGCAAGGCCGCCAAGGGCGCGGCCGCCGCCCGGACGGCGCTGCCGAGCCGGACGACCGACCCCGGGACCGTCGCGATCGTCGGGATGGGCCCAGGCGACCCGGGGCTGCTGACGCTGCGCGCCGCCGCCGAGTTGGAACGCGCCGACACCGTCATCGTCGGCCGCGCGCACTGCCCCGCCGACATCCTCGCGCACTGCCGCGCGGACGCCGAGATCATCGACACCGCCGAGGGCGACCCGGTCAAGCTCGCCGTGCGCGCCGCGAAGGCCGGCCGCCGCGTCGTCCGGATGTTCGCCGGCGACCCGGGCGTCGCCTGCGGCCTGGCCGCCGAGGGCGCCGCCCTGCGCAAGGCGGGCGTGCCGTTCGAGGTCGTCCCGGGCGTCTCCGCCGTGACCGGGGTGCCGGGGTATGCGGGCATCCCGCTCACCGACCCCGAGCACCGCGAGTTCCGGTTCGTGGACGCCTCGGCGGGCGGCGTCGACTGGGAGGAGTTCGCCGGGTCCGGCGCCACCCTCGTCATCGCCGGCGCGGAGGGCGCGGTCGCCGAGATCGCCAAGGGCCTGGTCGCCGCAGGGCGGCCCGACTCCAGCCCGGCCGCGATGACGAGCCTCGGCACCACCACCGAGCAGGAGACCGTCGTCTCGACGCTGAGCAGGCTCGCGTCCGACACCAAGGGCATGGAGTCGCCCGCGCTGATCATCGTCGGAGACGTCGTGAAGTGGCGCGACAAGCTGTCCTGGTTCGAGACCAAGCCGCTGTTCGGCTGGCGCGTCCTCGTGCCGCGCACCAAGGAGCAGGCCGCGTCGCTGTCGGACCAGCTGCGCGGGTACGGGGCCGTCCCGGACGAGGTCCCGACGATCTCCGTCGAGCCGCCGCGCACCCCGCAGCAGATGGACCGGGCCGTCAAGGGCCTCGTCACCGGGCGCTACGAGTGGGTGGTGTTCACCTCCACCAACGCGGTGAAGGCCGTCCGGGAGAAGATCACCGACTACGGCCTGGACGCCCGCGCGTTCGCCGGGCTGAAGGTCGCCGCCGTCGGCGAGCAGACCGCCGCCGCGCTGGTCGAGTTCGGCGTGCAGCCCGACCTCGTCCCGGCGGGGGAGCAGTCCGGCGAGGGCCTGGCCGCCGAGTGGCCGCCCTACGACGAGGACCTCGACCCGATCAACCGGGTGCTGCTGCCGCGCGCCGACATCGCCACCGACGTGCTCATCGCCAAGCTGACCGAGCTCGGCTGGGAGTGCGAGGACGTGACCGCCTACCGGACGGTCCGGGCCGCGCCGCCGCCCGCGCCGATCCGCGAGGCGATCAAGGGCGGCGGGTTCGACGCGGTGCTGTTCACCTCCTCGTCCACGGTGAAGAACCTGATCGGGATCGCCGGCAAGCCGCACAACGTGACGGTGATCGCGGTGATCGGCCCGCAGACCGCGAAGACCGCGCAGGAATACGGCCTGCGCGTCGACGTCATGGCGGAGAAGCCGTCCGTATCGGCCCTCGCCGAGGCGCTGGCGGAGTACGGTGCGAACCGGCGGGCGGCCCAGATCGAGGCGGGGGACCCGCTCCGCAAGCCCAGCCAGATGCGCCGGGGGGCCCGGCGCCGCAAGTAGCAGACGACACAGAGGTAATCATGTCCGCACAGTTCCCCGTCGCGCGCCCGCGGCGGCTGCGCCGCACGCCCGCGCTCCGCCGGCTGGTCGCCGAGACGCGGCTCGCCCCGGCGGACCTCGTCCTGCCGATGTTCGTCAAGGAGGGCATCGCCGAGCCGCAGCCGGTCGCCTCCATGCCCGGCGTGTTCCAGCACACCCTGGACAGCCTGCGCAAGGCCGCGCACGAGGCGGCCGAGGCCGGCGTCGGCGGGATCATCCTGTTCGGCGTCCCGGCGGCGAAGGACGGCACCGGGTCCGCCGCCGACGACCCGGACGGCATCGTCCAGCGGGCGCTGCGCGACCTGGCGTCCGACCTCGGCGACGCGACCGTGCTCATGACGGACCTGTGCCTGGACGAGTACACCGACCACGGGCACTGCGGCATCCTCACCGGCTCGGGCGAGATCGACAACGACGCCACGCTGGAGCGGTACGCCTCCATCGCCCTGGCGCAGGCCGAGGCGGGCTCGGCGGTCGTCGGCCCGTCCGGCATGATGGACGGCCAGGTCGGCGCGATCAGGACGGCCCTCGACGGGGCCGGCCACACCGACACCGCGATCCTCGCGTACTCGGTGAAGTACGCCTCCGCCTACTACGGCCCGTTCCGCGACGCCGCCGAGTGCGCGCCCCAGTTCGGCGACCGCTCCACCCACCAGCAGGACCCGGCCAACACCGACGAGTCGATCCGCGAGGTCCTCCTCGACCTCGACGAGGGCGCCGACATGGTCATGGTGAAGCCAGCCGGCGCCTACCTCGACGTCGTCCGCCGCGTCCGCGACACCGTGGACGTCCCCGTCGCCGCCTACCAGGTCAGCGGCGAGTACGCGATGATCGAGGCCGCCGCCGAGAAGGGCTGGATCGACCGCGAACGCACCATCATGGAATCGCTGACCTCCATCCACCGCGCCGGCGCCGACATAGTCCTCACCTACTGGGCCACCGAGGCCGCCCGCAGGCTGGGCTGACCGCCCCGTGTCCTGAGCGCACCCAGGACGCTCTCTAGTTACTTAGGGTCGTTTACCGGGGGTTGCCGTGTCTGGGCGTGACGCCGGCGGGCATCATCGGTAACCAGGAACCCACGCGCGACCTTGGGAAATATGGGGGGCGAGATGCTGGCGGTCACGGGGCACAGGCGGCAGAAGGCGGCACGGAACCGGATGGCCGCGGCGGCGCGGGAGTACGCCGGGTTCGGGTGGCCCTGCTTTCCGGGCGCGCATGTCGGGGCCGACCGGGCGTGCTCGTGCGACCGGATCGGGTGTCCCGACCCGGGCGCGCACCCGGTATCGGCGGCCTGGGCGCACCAGGCCAGCGTGGACCCCGAGGTCATCGAACGCTGGTGGGTGAAACGCCCGGAGGCCAACATCATCCTGCCGACGGGCCGGGTCTTCGACGTGTTCGACGTCCCGGCCGCCGCCGGCGCCATCGCCCTCGACCGGATCGAGCGGGAGGACCTTCCCGTCGGTCCGGTCGCGTCGTTCGGGGGCGAGCGGCACCTGTTCTTCGTCGCGACCCGCGGCGCGCCCGTCGACGAGGACGAGTGGTGGTCGTGCCACCTCGACACGCTGCCGGAGGACGTCGCCGACACGCCGGGCATGCGCTGGCACTGCCGCGACAGCTACGTCGTCGCGCCGCCGTCGGCGCTGCCGTACGGGCGCGAGGTCGCCTGGCTGCGGCCGCCGCGGCGGGAGGCGCTGCCGGACCCGCTGCGGCTCCTGGAGGTCCTCGTGGACGCCTGTGAGGGCGCCTGAGGCTAGTGCGGGGCCTTGATCGCGGGCTTGGCCCCCCACGTGGAGTAGGAGCCGCGCTGCATCTGGTTGCGGCCCTTCTCCTCACCCGCGCGGACCCAGAACTTCACCGGGCGGTGGGCCGCGTCGAGCTTGATGGCGAAGGCGATCTGCTGGGCGCCGGTGGCCTGCGCCATCCGCGCGTACATGGGGCCGAGGCCGGGCGCCTGCGCCAGCTGCGCCGCCGGTGCCTCGCCCTCGTAGATCGCGCCCGACCGGGTGAGCTTCGTCGCCGACCGCAGCAGCGTCGTCAGGTTCGCGACGGAGCTGCCCTGCCGGACCTGGTCGGCCAGCGCCGGGTAGCCGCGCACGCCGAACGCGGACGGCTTCCACTTCTTGCCCACCCGCAGGTAGAGCCGGTCCTGGACGACGACGGCGGGCATCGTCTTGCGGGCGGACCCGGACCCGGCGACCGTCATCGAATAGGACGCCTGCCCGTCCTGCAGCGTGAACGTGCCGCGGCTGGTGACGGGGAACCCGCAGCAGCCGGTCTGCCGGTAGCTGAACGCCGCGCCGGGGGACTTCCCGACGGCCTGGTCGATCTGGGCGATGAGCGGTGTCGGGTCGACACCGCCCACGGGCAGCGTCGGCTGCGGGGTGCTGCTCTGCGCCGGCGCCGGGTCGGGCGGCGGCTTCGTCTCGTCCTTGTTCAGCAGCGTCGCCGCGCCCGCGCCCGCGCCGGCGATGACCAGGACGGCGACGGCCGCGAGCACCCACGGCGTACGGGACCGGCCGCCGGGCTGCTTGCCGGCGACGACCGCGTTGCGGCCGCTGCTGCGGGCCGGCTTCGGCTTCGGCGGCTCCGGCTGCAGCGCGGCCTGCCCGGCGAGCTCGGTGAGCCGGCCGCGGCCCTGCGCCTCCCACGACGGCCCGTAGGCGGAGACGGCCGCGTCCTCCAGCGCGCCGAGGAGGTCGGCGGCGGACTTCGGCCGTCCCGCCGGCTCCTTCGCCAGGCCCTGGTGGACGAGGGCGCGCAGCGGCCCGGGGACCTCGTCGGCCGGGATCGGCGCCTCGCGGTGCAGCCGCGCCATGTTCCGGCCCGCGTACGGGGGGCGCCCGGTGAGCGACTCGTAGAAGATCGCGGTGGCGGCGTACAGGTCGGTGGCGACGGTGGCGGGCTCGCCGTCCCACAGCTCCGGCGCCGCGTACTGCGCGCCGAACCGCACCTCGGTGCCGGCGGGCGCGGTCGCGAAGTCGGTGAGCAGCGCGTTGCCGTCGGCGTCCACCAGGACGTTCGCCGGGCGGAGCGCGCCGTGCACGACGCCGCGCTCGTGCGCGGCGGCGAGGCCGAGCAGCAGCCCGCCGAGCATCGACAGGGCCGCGAGCGGCCCGGCGGGGCCCTGCGCGGCCAGTACCCGGCGCAGGCTGACGCCCTCGACCCACTGCATCACGATCGCGGCGCCGTCCGCGGACTCCACGAAGTCGTAGAAGTCGACCACGTTGGGGTCCTCGAGCTGGGACAGGGGGCGTGCCGCCGCGCGGAAGCGCGCGAGGAACGCCTCGTCGGCCGCGAGCGCGCCGTCGAGGTATTTGATCGCGACCTTCGTGCCGGTCTGGTCGTCGACCGCCAGCACCACCCGGCCCGAGGCTCCGCTTCCCAGCTCCCGCTCGTGGGTGAAGCCCGGGACCGTCCAGCCGTCAACCACGTTGAAAGCCCATCCCTCCGATGTCGTACTTGGTGGAATATCGGCCCGCGCGGCGCGAGGTCAAGGCAAGTCGCCGAACTGCAACTGAGAGACTGAAAACGTGACTGGTATCGATCGCTCCCAGCAGTTGTTCGACCGCGCCGCCGGGGTCGTTCCCGGCGGTGTCAACTCCCCGGTGCGGGCCTTCGGCGCCGTCGGCGGGACGCCCCGCTTCATGGCGTCCGGGCGCGGCCCGTACCTGACCGACGCCGACGGGAACACCTACGTCGACCTGGTGTGCTCGTGGGGCCCGCTGATCCTCGGGCACGCGCACCCGGCCGTGGTCGAGGCGGTGCGGGACGCGGCGGGCCGCGGCACGTCCTACGGCGCGCCGACGCAGGGCGAGGTGGAACTCGCCGAGGAGATCGTGTCGCGGACGCCGGTGGGCCGGGTCCGGCTGGTCAACTCCGGGACGGAGGCGACCATGTCGGCGATCCGGCTGGCGCGCGGCTTCACCGGGCGCACCAAGATCGTGAAGTTCGCGGGCTGCTACCACGGGCACGTCGACTCCCTCCTCGCCGCCGCCGGGTCCGGGGTCGCGACGTTCGGCCTGCCCGACACGCCGGGCGTGACCGGCGCGACGACCGCCGACACGCTGATCCTCCCGTATAACGACGTCACCGCCGTGGAGACGGCGTTCGACGAGCACGGCACCGACATCGCGTGCGTCATCACCGAGGCGGTTCCCTGCAACATGGGCGTGGTCCCGCCGCTGGACAACTTCAATGCGCTGCTGAAGCGGCTGTGCGAGCGGTACGGGGCGCTGCTCGTGATCGACGAGGTCCTCACCGGGTTCCGCGCGTCCCGGTCCGGCTGGTTCGGGGTCGAGGGCGTGGCGGGCGACCTGATGACCTTCGGCAAGGTGATGGGCGGCGGGCTGCCCGCCGCCGCGTTCGGCGGGCGCGCCGACGTCATGGACCACCTCGCCCCGGCCGGCCCCGTCTACCAGGCGGGCACCCTGTCGGGGAACCCGCTCGCCACCGCCGCCGGGCTCGCCACGCTGCGCAACGCCACCGACGAGGTGTACGCGGCGATCGACCGGTCGGCGGGGATCGTGGCGAAGGCCGCGTCGGAGGCGCTGGAGCGGGAGGGCGTCCCGCACTCGGTGCAGAACGCCGGCAACCTGTTCTCGGTCTTCTTCAGCGAGACGCCGGTGGGCGACTTCGCCGCCGCGCAGCGCCAGGACTCCAAGGCGTACGCCGCGTTCTTCCACGCGGCGCTGGACCACGGCGTGTACCTGCCGCCGTCGGCGTACGAGGTGTGGTTCCTGTCGGCCGCGCACGACGAGGAGGCGCTGGGGCGCGTCCTGGAGGCCCTCCCGCACGCCGCCCGCGCGGCGGCGCAGGCGTCGTCCTGAGGGCCTGGGTCCTAGAGGGCTTGGAAGGCCGTCACGGCAGCGGCGACCGACTCGGGGCGCGGTGCGCGCAGGGGTGCGCGCACCGCCGGGTCGTCGATGAGCCCGAGCTCGGCCAGGCACGCCTTGAGCACGGCCGGCGCGGGCTCGCTGAACAGCGCCTCCACCATCGGCAGCAGCTTGTTGTGCGTCGCCAGTGCGTCCGCCGTGCCGCCGAGCATCGAGGCGTAGGCGGACGGCGCGAGGCACGCGCACGCGGCGACGCCCCCGGCCGCGCCGAGTCGCAGCATCGGGTAGATGTACGCGTCGTCGCCGCAGAGGACGGCCTTGCCGGGGTTGGCCGCCAGCAGGGCGAGGGTGTCGGCGTCGATGCCGCCCGCGCAGTGCTTCATGCCGGCGACGCAGTCCAGCGCGAGGATCTCGAGCAGGGTCTCGGCGCTGAGCTGCTTCCCCGTCCGGTACGGGATGTTGTACGGGACGAGCGGGACGTCCACGGCGGCGCCGACGGCGGCGAAGTGGCCGACGACGGCCTCGTCCGACGGGCGCAGGTAGTACGGGACGACGACGAGCAGCGCGTCGGCGAAGTCGGCCCGTTCGCGGGCCTGCCGGATCGAGTCCTCGGTGCCCATCGTGCCGGCGCCGACGATCAGCGGCGTCCCGGAGCGGTCGGAGACGGCGCGGCACACCTCCAGGACCGTCCGCTCCTCGTCCGGCGCCAGCAGGGCGGCCTCGCCGGTGGTGCCGAGCGCGACCAGGCCGTCCACCCCGTTCTCCAGGCAGTGGACGGCGAGCCGTTCGAGCGATGCCGCGTCCACCGCGCCGGAGCGGGTGAACGGCGTGACGAGCGAAGCGTGGATTCCGTGCAGGCTCATGTCCCGATCGTCACGAAACACTTGCTTTAGGACAAGCGAGAAATCCTTGACTCCTCGATTTAGTATTGCTTCATGCTTGATCTGGAACGGCTGCGCGCCCTGCATTCGGTCGCGACCTACGGTTCGGTCAGCGCCGCCGCCGACGTCCTGCACGTCACCACGTCCGCCGTCTCCCAGCAGCTCGCGAAGCTGGAGCGGGAGACCGGGCAGAAGCTGCTCGAACGCAACGGCCGGGGCGTCCGGCTGACCGACGCCGCCGAGCTCCTCGTCGCGCACGCCGAGCGGATCCTGTCGCTCGTCGAGCAGGCGCAGGCCGACCTGGAGGCGCACCGGGGGTCGGTCGTCGGCCTGCTCACCGTCGCCGCGTTCCCGACCGCCGTGCGCGGGCTGATGCCGGCGGCGCTGCGCGCCCTCCGCGCCGACCACCCCGACCTGCGCGTCCGGCTCCGCGAGGAGGACCCGATGCGCAGCATGCCGCTCGTCTCGCGCGGCGACATCGACATGGCCGTCGTCCAGGACTGGAACAACGAGCCGCTGCCCCTGCCCGAGGGCCTGCACAAGGGCGTGATCTGCCACGACGTCGCGGACGTGGCGCTGCCCGCCGACCACCCGCTCGCCGGGCGCGACACGATCGACCTCAAGGAGCTGGCCGGCGACCCGTGGATCAGCTCCGTGCCGGACAGCATCTGCTGCGACTGGCTGCTGCGCACGCTCCGCGCCGTCGACAGCGAACCGAGCATCGACCACATGGCCTACGAGTTCGCCACGCAGCTGTCCCTCGTCGCGGCGGGGCTCGGCAACGTGATCCTGCCGCGCCTCGGCCGCTGCGACGTGCCGCCCGGCGTGGCGATCGTGCCGCTGTCGGAGCCGCTGTCGCGCCGCGTGTACGCGGTGTGGCGGGAGGAGGCGGCGCGGCGCCCGGCGATCCGCGCGGCCGTCGGCGCGCTGCGCGCCGCCGTCCCCGCCGGTGCCGCGGTGGTGGCGGCCGTGCCGGGCTGATCGGACAACTCGCCGCAAATACCGCCGTTCGGTAAGTTCATCGCGATCATGGACTTGCGGAGGGGCACGTGGACGGGGACGGGCGGGTCGGCGCGCAGTGGCGGGTCGACGGGTACACCGAGGTGCGCGAACTCGGCGCCGGCGCCCAGGGCCGGGTGGTGCTGGCCCGGCACGACGCGTCCGGCACGCCGGTGGCGATCAAGTACCTGGCCGTCCGGGCGGACGAGGCGGAGCGCGAACGGCTGCGCCACGAGGCGCTGATGCTCGGCCGGGCCGGCAGCCCGCACGTGGCGCGGCTGTTCCGGCTCGTCGAGGGGCCGGACACGGCCGCGATCATCATGGAGGCCATCGACGGCGTCTCCCTCAAGGAACTGCTGCGGCAGCACGGCGCGCTCGGCCCGGAGGCGGCGCTGACCGTCCTCAAGGGCTCGCTGCTGGGGCTCGCCGCCGCCCACGCCGTCGGCGTCGTCCACCGCGACTACAAGCCCGCGAACGTCGTCGTCCCGGCGGACGGGCGGAGCCGCCTCGTCGACTTCGGCATCGCGACCCCCGCCGGCGAGGAGGCGGGCGGCGCCGGGACGCCGTACTACATGGCGCCCGAGCAGTGGAGCCGGCACATCGCCACGCCCGCGTCGGACGTGTACGCGGCGACCTGCGTGTTCGTGGAGTGCGTGACGGGCCACCGGCCCTATGCCGGGACCCGGGCCGAGCTCATGCGGGCCCACCTGACGGGCGAGGTACCGATCGACGCCGTGCCCGAGGCGCTGCGCCCGCTCGTCCAGCGCGGCATGGCGAAGGCGCCGGAGGACCGTCCGGCGGGGGCCGCGGCCTTCGTGGACGACCTGGAGCGCACCGCCCAGGCGGCCTACGGCCGGGACTGGGAGGCGCGCGGCGTCCACGCCCTGTCGGCGGGCGCCGTCGCGCTCGCCGCGCTGTTCCCGCTCGCCGCCTGGCTGCTGCCGGGCGCCGCGGGCACCGCCTCCGCCGTCGGCGCGGTCGGCGCTGCCGGGGCGGGGGCGGCCGGAGCAGGGGCGGCCGGAGCAGGGGCTGTCTCTT
>NZ_SMJW01000196.1 GCF_004348335.1 Actinomadura bangladeshensis
GCCCGATGTCACCTGACACACCGCCGGTTCCGGACGATCCAGGCGATCGCCGTCATCGTGCCGGGCGGCACCTCGGTGAAGCCGCCGTCGCGCACCGCGACCGTCGCCTTCTTCACGCACGTGCGCCACGGGACGTCCCGCGCCAGCCGGACGGCCGCGCCCGCCTCGACCCACGCCGCCACGTCCTTGCGGCGCCCCTGGCGCAGGAGCAGCTGGGCGGCGTGCCCGCACTGCGCGGCGGCCTTCCCGGTCGTGATCGTCACCTCGGGGTTGAGCGCGATCGCCGCGTACGGGGGCTCCGGCGGCGGCCCCGGCTCCTCTGCCTCGGCCAGGTCGAGGCCCGCGACCTGCAGCCTGGCCAGCTGCGGCGGGACGTCCGACACGGGACCCGGCGGGAACGCCCGCACCTGCGCGCCCGCGTGCTCGACGGTGACGCCGGGCAGCGCCTCCGCCTCCGGCCACCGCACCCCGCGCGCCCGCCTCGTCACCTTCCGTATCCGCCGCGACTCCCACGCGCGGACGGCCTCCCGCCATCCGCCGTCCGGATCGGCCGCGCGCGGGTCGGTGAGCAGCCGGACGACGGCGGTCGCCGCCGCCTCGCAGACCGCGCCGTGACTGGGCGGATCGGCCTTCTCGGCACGTACCACCAGCTGCATCGCCCAGGGCGGGTCGTCAAGGGGGTCGTAGTCGGGTCGCACCCCGTGGAGTATTCCAAACCCGGCCCGGGCTTCCCCTGGTCGGGAGTGGGTAGTGCAACTCTTGCCGTCCCCCGGACGTCGTTCAGGTACGGGAGGTCTCCGGTGGCCAGTGGCGCGTGGAGTGATTCCATACCGGGAATCGGAACATTCTTCGTCGGTATCGACATCCCCCCGGGCCGGTACCGATGCGATGACGGCAAGGGCGGCTGGTGGGTCCGCTTCACCGGCCCGGGCGGCGGCGACCCCGTCGGATCGTGGCCGCTGCCCGCCGGCCCGACCGAGATCGAGATCGCGCGGACCGACTTCGCGTTCGAGACGCACGTCTCCTCCTCCTGGCGGCGGATCGCGCCGCCGCGCGCCCCCGAGGACGGCTCCCCCGCCGAACCGCGCCCGGTGGCCGACCCGACGCTGCGCGCCGAACTCGACACGATCGTCGAGCGCCGCCGCCCGCTGCTCTGGCTGGCGCCGTTGACCGTGCTCGCCCTGGGCCTGGTCGGCTCGCCGCTGCTCGGCTCGCTGTGGCTGATCGGCCTCGGCATGCTCGCGGTGCTGGTCGCGCTCGGCACCCCGTCGGTCTCGCTCGACCTGCGCCGCGCCCGCGAGCTGGAGCGGCGCCGCGACCGCTACCTCACCCCCGAGGACCTCGACGGCGAGGGCCGCGCGATGCTCGGCCGCGTCCAGGCGGCGATCGACACCGTCCGCGACTCCGACGTCAACCGCGAGGGCCTGCTGGACGCGGTGGACAACGCGGTCACCCTGCCCCGCCAGGAGTGGGAGATCGCGCAGGTCCTCGCCCGGCAGGCGAAACTGCGCGCCGACCACGCGGTCATGTCAGGCGAGGCCTCGATTCCCGAGGTGGAGGCGGCGCTCCGCCCGCTGCGCGAGAAGTTCGACATCTCGGTCGAGGCGGTCACCCGGCGCGTCGAGGCGCTCGAACGCTACGCCGAGCGGGCCAAGGCGGCCGACGAGGTGCTGCGCGCCCAGCGCCACCTGGAGTCGATCGCCGAGAAGGCGCACGAGTACGACGAACTGCTCGCCGACACCGTCCGCGACGACCTGGCGCTGCCCGCGATCGAGCGCCTCACCGAGCAGGGTGACGAGCTCCTCCGCACCCTGCGCGCCCGCCTCGCCCAGGCCGCCGAGGCCGGCAGCGAGCTCCCGCCCCCGCCTTAGCGCGGGAAGAGCCCGTCGAGGTGGTGGCCGAGGATGCCCAGGGCCGACTCCGGCGTCCGCCCGCCCACCAGGACGCCGGTTCCGAGTCCGTGGGCCAGGGCGAGGAGCCGTGCCGCCTCCACGGCCGGGTCGCCCGGCACCCCGGCGTCGGCGAGCACCCGCGCGAGGCGCCGTTCCAGCCGGTCGGGGCCGTCCACGAAGGGCTGCGCCGCCAGCGACGGGTCGGTCTGGGCCAGGACGGCGTAGGACGTCCACACCAGGTGGAACGCGCGGCTCTCCGGGTCGGTCGGCAGCGCCTCGGCGAGCAGCGCCTCCACGGCCTCGCGCGGTGACGGGTCGTCCAGGTCCGCGAGGCGGGCCGCCCACCGCTCATGGCTCTGCCGTTCGAGCCGCTCCAGCGCCGCGTTCATGAGCTGCGCCTTGCTCTCGAAGTAGTACTGGACGAGCCGCAGCGAGACCCCCGCCTCGGCCGCCACCGACCGCATGGTGACGGAGTGCAGGCCGTCGCGCCCGGCCACGCGGACCAGCCCGTCGATGATCTGCGCGCGGCGGGCGTCGTGGTCGGCGGTTCTCGGCATTCCCGTATGGTACCGATGTACCATAATGATACAGCCGTACCAGCGAGGAGTCCCATGCCCCCCGGCACCGGGCCCTGCTCGCCCTGGCGTGCGCCGCGCAGTTCATGGTCGTGCTGGACGTGTCGATCGTGAACGTCGCGCTGCCGTCCATCCAGGCGGACCTCGGCATCGGCCCGGCCGACCTCCCGTGGGTCGTCAACGCCTACGCACTCACGTTCGCGGGTCTGCTCCTGCTCGGCGGGCGCCTCGCCGACGTCTGCGGGCTGCGCCGCGTCTTCGCCGCCGGCCTGGCCCTGTTCACCCTGGCGAGCCTGGCCGGCGGGCTCGCGGACGCGCCGGGTCCGCTGATCGCCGCCCGCGCCGTCCAGGGGCTCGGCGCGGCCCTCCTGGCACCGGCCACGCTGACAATCCTGACCACCGGGTTCGCCGAGGACGTCCGCCCCCGCGCGCTCGCCGCCTGGACGGCCGTCGGCCTCGCCGGAGGAACGGCGGGCAACCTGATCGGCGGCGTCCTCACCGACGCGCTGTCCTGGCGCTGGATCCTGCTCGTCAACGTGCCGGCCGGGCTCCTGGCGCTGCCGGCCGCGCGGCTGCTCCCGTCCGCCCGGTGCGAACGGCGGCGGCTGGACGTCCCCGGAGCCGTCCTCGCCACCGCCGGCGTCGCGTCCCTCACCTACGGCGTCACCTACGGGTGGAACATCCCCGCCCTGACCGGCGGCGCCGCCGCCCTGGCCGTGTTCACCGTCCTGCAGTCGCGGCGCCGGACGCCGCTGCTCCCCCTCCGGCTCCTGCGGATCCGCGCGGTCGCGGCCGGGAACGCGGCGATGCTGCTCGCCGGAGCCTGCCTGAACCCGATGTGGTACTTCCTCGCCCTGTCCATGCAGAACGTCCTGCACCTCAGCGCCCTGCAGACGGGTCTCGGCTTCCTCCCGCACACCCTGCTGACCATGGCCGTCGCCCTGCGCGTCACACCCCGCCTGATGAAGCGGGCGTCCGACCGCACCCTGATCACGGCCGGCTCGCTGATCGCCGCGGCGGGCTTCCTGTGGCAGAGCCGCCTGTCCCCCGGCGGCGCGTACCTGCCGGACGTCCTCGCCCCCGCCCTCCTCATCTCGGCCGGCGGCGGGCTGCTGAACACCCCGCTCACCAACGCCGTCACCGCCGGCGTGCCGGAGCGGGACGCCGGCGCCGCGTCCGGCCTGATGAACACCGCCAAGCAGACGGGCACCGCGCTCGGCCTCGCCGCCCTGGTCGCCGTCGCCGGCGACCACTCCGGGGCCTTCCTCGCCATGTCCGCCCTCCTGCTGGCCACGGCCGCCGCCGCCCGCGCCCTCCCCGGCCACCGGTCTCGTCAAGATCGTGCTCTTTCCGCATCCGCCCGGCCCCCGTCCGGCTGACAAGATCGTTGACTCACCACGCACAGACATGCCCGGCGCCCGGCCACCGCGCCGGCACGTCAGGGCGTCAGCGGGTCAGGGCGCGGACCTGGTCGGGGCCGGTGAACAGCTCGGCGCGCATGCCGGCCTCGCGGGCGGCGCGGACGTTGCGCTCGGCGTCGTCGAAGAAGATCACGTCCGCGGGCCTGACGCCGAGGCGCTCGGCGCAGATCTCGTAGGCGCGCGGGTCGGGCTTCGCGACGCCGATCCGGCAGGAGTAGACGAGCGCGTCGAAGCGGTCGAGCAGGGCCCCGTGGCGGGCCTCGAAGCGGGGCACGAGGTCGCCGATGATGTTGGAGAGCAGCCCGAGCACGCGTCCCTCGTCGGCCAGTTCGCCGACGAGGGCGGCCATCTCGCCGTCCACGTCCGTCCAGCTGTCGAGGTCGGCCTCGATGAGCGCGGGGACGTCGGGGAACGCGGTGCCGAGCCGGGCGGCGACGGCCGCCCAGTAGGCGGCGCTCTCCTGGCCGGCGTCGTAGGCGGGGCGGCAGGCCCAGTAGGCGTCCCAGAACGCCGGGCCGGGCGCCCCGGCGATCCCCTCGATCCGCCGGACCGCCTCCGGGGTCTGGGTGCGGGCGATCACGCCGTACAGGTCGAACACGATGACATCGGCCATGGGCCCGAGCCTATGCGGCGCGCGGGAGATACCTCGTGCCGGGACGTAGCAAGCGCTTGGTAATAGGCCGTAGCCTGGGGCGGCGCGGAAACGAGCAAGCGGTTGGGCGACACGGCATAATGAGAGGGTGACGACCACGAGCGCTAAGTCCGGACGATCCAGAACCCGTACCGCGGGCGAGGGCGGTCCCCGCCGGCGTGGCAGGGGCTCCTCGGCCCTGGCGTCGGAACGGCGCGAGCACCTGGTCAAGCTGGCGGCCGAACTCTTCGCGGAGAAGGGCTTCCAGGCCACCACGGTACGCAACATCGCCGACGAGGCGGGCATCCTGTCCGGCAGCCTCTACCACCACTTCGACTCCAAGGAGTCGATCGTGGACGAGATCCTCGCCGGCTTCTTCACCGAGATCATGGCCTCCTACCAGGCGGTGATCGCGGCGGGCCGCAACCCGCGCGACACCATCGCCGGGCTGGTCCGGGTCGCGTTCGGCACCCTGGAGCCGCACCGGGCGGCGATCACGGTGATGCAGAACGACTGGAACTACCTCAAGGGCATGGACCGGTTCGCCTACCTGATCAAGTCCGAGGACGAGGTCGAGAAGATGTGGGTGGACACGCTCCAGGCGGGCCAGGAGGAGGGGCTCTTCCGCTCCGACCTCGACCCGAAGCTCACGTACCGGATGATCCGCGACACCGTGTGGGTGGCGGTCCGCTGGTTCCGGCCGGGCGGCCGCCTGGACGCCCAGGGCCTCGCGGAGCACTACCTCAAGGTGATGTTCGACGGCATCAACCTGCACTAGGCCGTCACGTGCGGGCGCACCGCCTCCACGCGCGCCGCGGGGGAGTCGGCTGAGCGGCCGGGAGGCCACCGATTCGTACCCTTTCGCGGCTTCGCCGTGCCGGTGGGCGGTCTCGGCCCGCGTTCCGGACGCGTCCGTTGGGGCACATCCGGCGCGGTATCCCACTGTGAACGGCCCCTAACCCCCATAGTGTGCTTAGTCACAAATTGCCGAGTAGGGGTGACGCATTGGCCCGTGGGGACGCTGTTACTGGAGACATCTACGGGGGGAGGGCGACATGACGGCTCAACGGGGCGCCGCCGGTCGCGACGAGCCCACGCCCGCGGCCATGCGCGCCGCCACGGCGCGGGGCCTTCAGGAGCAGTTCCCAGGGGTGCGCGTCTGGTACGGCGAGGCGACCGGGTCGTGGTGGGCGATGGTCCCGCTGCGGGACGGTCCGCGGCTGCTGGAGGCGCCGTCCCCGCAGCAGCTCCGCGACGAGATCCTCAGCCTGCGGAGCCGGGGCTGACGGGCGCCGGCGCGTAGGCCGGAGGCCACAGACCGGGAGCATGGTCCGGCGCGCCCGGGCCGACGTGTGCCGCCCGCCGGGGACGGGGCGCGATCCGTCCCCAGCGGGCGTCTCTGGTGAAACTAACCCGAAAAGCGTTCGGACACAAGCGCTTGCTCGGTTTTATCCTCACATCTCGTACTGGATGGCGGCGCGCTCCGCCACGATCGGCGCGATGAACTGCTCCACCACGGCCCGGTGGTCGGGGTGGTCGCGGTAGGCGAGGTAGCCGCCGCGGTCGGCGAAGTCCGCGACGATCGCGAACTCGTAGCCGCCCGGGTCCACGCCGGCGTTCGTCCCGGTGCTGTACGCCGCGATCTCGGGGATGCGGCCGGGCAGCTCGCCCAGCTTCGCCGCGACCTCGTCCTGCTGGCCGGTCGTCGTCCCCTCGGCCCACTTGATCATCACCACATGGCGGAATCCACTCATGGGGGAAAGCTATCGGCCGCCGCCTCAGACGCCGCCGAGCTCGGCCGCCGTGATCGCGCCGAGTTCCCAGCACGCCTCCAGATCGGCCCGGCCGGGCTCGCCGGTCACCACCACCGGCGGCTGGACGGCCTTCCACCTCAGCCCCGTGGTGATGGAGTCCAGCGCGCGCAGCGCCCCGGTGGCGTCGTTGTTGCCGTGCAGGAACGCCCCGAACGGGCGGCGGACCGTCTCCTCCAGGCACGGGTAGTAGATCTGGTCGAAGAAGTGCTTGAGCGCCCCGGACAGGTAGCCGAGGTTGACGGGCGAGCCGAGCAGGTAGCCGTCCGCCTCCAGGACGTCCACCGCGGACGCCGTCAGCGCCGGGCGGGTCACGATCTCCACGCCCTCGATCTCGTCGGTGGACGCTCCCGCGCGCACCGCCTCGAACATCGCCTGGACCGACGGGGACGGCGTGTGGTGGACGAGCAGCAGCCTCTTCACCACGCCGAGACTAGTGGCGTCGCCCTCCCCGGCCGGATAGGGCCGGCCGGGGAATTCCGGCGTAGGCTGCGCTTGGAGGCATATTGAACGTCCGGCCCGGGGAATGAGTTCCAAAGGATCTTGGTTGGGGGCTCAGCGGAGGTGTCCTTCGTGGAACCAGGGAAACCGGCCGTGCCGTCGATCGCACGGTCCGTCCGGCCGCTCGCGCTGGCCGCCGCGCTCGTCGCGGTGCTCATCGCGGCGCCCGCGCTGCCCGGCTGCCCGCCGTGGCTCGGCCGGCTGTCGGGGATCGTGACCGGCAGCCCGCTCGCTCCCGCGCACGCCATCGCGCTCGCCCTCGCGCTCGCCCTCGTCGCGCGCGGCGTCCTGCTGCTGCGCCGCGCGGCCTGGTACGGCCTCGTCGCGCTGGCGGTGCTCGGGCTGCTCGCCGTCGTCACCGGCGAGGACCCGCTGTGGCGGCTGCCGCTCCTCGGCGCCGTCCTCGGCGGGCTGTGGCTGGAGCGCGACCGGTTCCCGGTGCGGCCGCACCCCGAGCGGGTCCGCACCGCGGTGAAGACCGGTGCGCTGCTGGTGATCGCCGCCATCGCCGTCTCGCTGCTGTTCGGCGGCGTGTCGGTCCGGTCGGTCGGGGCCGTCGCCGCCGGGCTCGGGTCCACCGGCCCGCCGCTGGACGGGGCGTCCTGGCTGCCGGGCATGCTCGGCCTCGCCGGCGCCGCCGGGCTGCTCGTGCTCGTCACCACGCTGCTCGCGCCCGATCCGGCGCCGCCGCCCGGCGACGAGCGGGAGCGCCGCCGCGTCGCGGGCCTCGTCGCGCACCCCGGCTCCGACACGCTCGCCCCGTTCGCGCTGCGCCGCGACAAGGCGTACGTGTTCAGCGCGGACGGCCGCGCCGCGATCGGCTACCGCGTCCTGTTCGGTGTCGCGGTCGCGGGCGGCGACCCGGTCGGCGACCCCGCCTCGCACGGCGACGCCGTCCGCGCCTTCCTCGCGATGTGCCGGACGACCGGCTGGCGCCCGGCCGTCCTCGGCGCGAGCGACGAGCTGCTGCCCGCCTGGGGCCCGTGCCGCACGATCGGGTTCGGCGACGAGGTCGTCGTCAGCCCCGGCGAGTTCTCGCTGAGCGGGCGCCGGATGCGCAACGTCCGGCAGGCGGTGAAGCGCACCGAGAACGCGGGGGTCACGTCCCGGATCGTCCCGGAGCGCCACCTCACGCCGGTGCTGCGCGGCCAGTTGCTGGAGGTGGCGTCCCGCTCGCTCGGCGGCGCGGCCGAGCGCGGCTTCTCCATGAACCTGGACGAGCTGCTCACCGGCTACCACCCGGGCGCGGTCATCGCGATCGCCTACGACGAGGACGAGCGCCCCATCGCCTTCCAGCGCTATGTCACCGCCGGGCGGGGCATCAGCCTGGACGCCATGCGGCGCAGCCCCGGCGGCCCCAACGGCGTGAACGAGCGGCTCATCGTGGAGATGATCGAGTACGCGGCCGAGCACGGCCACGGCGTCGTCTCGCTGAACTTCGCCGCGTTCCGCGAGCTGCTCGACAGCGACGAGCGCGGGCTCCTGGAGAAGGCCGGCTACCAGGCCCTCCACCTGCTGGACCCGTGGATCGCCGTCGAGTCGCTGTACCTGTTCAACAAGAAGTTCCGGCCGTCCTACAAGCCGCGCAACGTCGTGTTCCGCTCCTGGTTCGACATCGCCCTGCTGGCGGCCGCCCTGCTGACCCTGGAGTTCGGCCGCACCGGAGTGGCCGAGCCCGCGGAGGAGCCGCTCACCGCGCCCGTCCACCATCTGGGCCGCTGACCGCCGGCGCGCTCGCCGGGCATTCCTAGAACGTGATTCTATGGAGTCCCCGTCGAGAGGAATGCGGCATGAGCACGGTGGTGCAGGGGCACTGCGACCCGGCGTTCGCGGGCGTCCGCGAGGTGTTCGAGCAGAACTTCGCGGAGGGGCGCGAGCTGGGCGCCGCCGTCGCCGTCTATGCGGGCGACCGCAAGGTCGTCGACCTGTGGGGCGGCGTCGCCGACCGCCGCACCGGCCGCGCGTGGCTGCCCGACACGCCCTGCTTCGGGTTCTCCTGCACCAAGGCCGTCACGGCCGCCGCAGCGGCCCTGCTCGCCGAGCGCGGAGCCTACGACGTGGACGGCCCGGTCACCGACTGGTGGCCGGAGTTCGGCGCCGGGGGCAAGGACGGCGCGACCGCCGCGCACCTGCTCTCGCACCAGGCGGGGCTGCCCGCGTTCGCCCGCTCCGTGTCCGCCGAGGAGGCGGCGGACGCCCCCGCGCTCGCGGCGGAACTGGCCGCGCAGAAGCCGGAGTGGACGCCGGGCTCGGCGCACGGCTACCACGCGCTGACCTACGGCTGGCTCGCCGGAGAGATCGTCCGGCGCCACTCGGGCAGGACGGTCGGCGCGTTCGTCGAGGAGGAGTTCGCCCGCGACCTGGACCTGTGGATCGGCGCCCCGGACGAGGTCATCGAGCGCGCCGCGAAGATGTCGGCGGGGCGGCGCGGCGCCGCCGACCACCCGCGGACCCGCGACCGCGGCCTGCTGGAGCGCCTCGCCGCCGCCTACACCGACCCGGACAGCATGATGAACCGGGCGCTGAACAACCCCCACCCGGGCAAGGGCGGCTACAACAACCCCGTCGTGCTGCGCGCGGGCTGGCCGTCCGCCGGGATGCTCGCCACCGCGCCCGCGTTCGCCGGCTTCTACCGCGACCTCGTGGCGGGCCGGATCCTGCGTCCCGACACGCTGCGCGAGGTGATCCGCCCGCGCGTCGGCGGCCCGGACCGGACGATGCTCATCGACAGCTCGTTCGGGCTCGGGTTCATGCGCCCGGCCCAGACGTTCTTCGTCCCGGCGGCGGGGCGGGAGTCGGCGTTCGGGCACACCGGCGCGGGCGGCTCCATCGGCCTCGGCGACCCGGACGCGGGGCTCGCGCTCGCCTACCTGCCGAACCTGATGGGCGACCACCTGACCGGCGACATGCGCGCCTACCGCCTGACCGAGGCCGCCTACGCGTCGCTGTCCTGAACACTCCCTCTGAACGGGCCGTCCTCGCGGGGCGGTAGCGTGCCGGGTCATGGAGGTGCGCGAGCTGCACGCCTGGCCGGCCACGGCCGAGGAGGCGGAGGCGATCCAGGACCGGCTCCGTCCGATGCTCGAACTCGACGTCCCCGGGCCGGCCGCGCCGCGCACGGTCGCCGGGCTGGACGTCTCCTACGCGGGCGACGGCGGCGGGACCGGGACGCCGCTGGCCGCCGCCGCGGTCGTCCTGGACGCCGCGACGCTGGAGGTGCTGGAGGAGTCGGTGGCCGTCGGGACGGCCGCGTTCCCCTACGTCCCCGGCCTGTTCGCGTTCCGCGAGCTGCCGACGCTGCTCGACGCGCTGCGCGGCCTCACGACCGTGCCCGACCTGCTGGTCTGCGACGGGTTCGGGATCGCCCATCCCCGCCGGTTCGGGCTCGCCTGCCACCTCGGCGTCCTGACCGGCCTGCCGGCGGTCGGCGTCGGCAAGACCGCGTTCGTGGGCGCGTACGAGCAGCCGGGCCCGCGGCGCGGCGACGCGAGCCCGCTGCTGGACGGCGGCGAGGTCGTGGGGCGCGTCCTGCGCACGCGGGACGGCGTGAAGCCGGTGTTCGTGTCCGTCGGGCACCGCACCGATCTCGACACGGCGTGCCGCCTCGTCCTGTCGCTGGCGCCCGACTACCGGCTGCCGGAGACCACCCGCCGCGCCGACCGGCTCTCCCGGGACGCCCTGTCCGCCGCCGCGGGCGGGTAGCGCTCTCCCCCTCGGAGATGGCAGGCTCGTCCCTACGCCAGGCGGCGACCACCGCAGGTCATCCGCTGAACCGCTGGACGGTGCCCATGGACACCCGCCCGATGCGGGCCGACGCCCGCCGCAACTACGAGCGCCTGATCACGACCGCCCGCACCGCCTTCATGGAGCACGGCACGGGCGCCTCCCTCGACGACATCGCCAAGCGCGCCGGCGTCGGCTCCGGGACGCTGTACCGCCACTTCCCCACCCGCGACGCGCTGCTGCACGCCGTCCTGCGGGAGCGGATCGACGGGCTCCTCGCGCACGCCGCCGAGCTGCTCGCCGAGCCGGACACCGAGGCCGCACTGGGCCGCTGGCTGCGCACCTACCTCGCGGGCGCGGCGACCCCGCGCGGCACCTCCACGGTGATCATCGAGGCGATGTCGGCGGAGTGGGCCGCCACCGGCCTCGGCGCCGCGGCCGCCGCGATCTGCGACGCGCTCGGCCGGCTGCTGGACCGGGCGCAGCGGGCCGGCGCGATCCGCGCCGAGATCGACCCGCGCGACCTGCTGCGGCTCACCAACGCGATCGGCGTCGCGTCCGAGCGGACGCCCGATCCGGACGCGTACGCCGACCGGATGCTGGCGCTGCTCTTCGACGGCCTGCGCACCGCCTAGGCCGCCTTGTTCCGTTGACCAAGCGTTCGCTAGGTTACTGGGCAGGCAACCGGCTTCGAGGAGCGTTGATGGGGCAGCTTGACGGCAAGGTGGCGCTGATCACCGGCGGTGCGCGCGGCATGGGCAAGTCGCACGTCCGCCGGTTCCTGGACGAGGGCGCCACGGTGGTCTTCGGCGACGTCCTGGAGGAGGAGGGCGCCAAGCTCGCCGCCGACCTCGGGGACGGCGCCCGGTTCGTCCGGATGGACGTCACCTCGCCGGACGACTGGCAGGCGGCCGTCGAGACCGCGACGAGCACGTTCGGGGCACTGAACGTCCTGGTCAACAACGCCGGCATCATCCGGCACAAGACCATCGAGGACATGGGGCTCGACGAGTTCCGCCGCATCCTGGAGGTGAACCTGGTCGGCCAGTGGCTCGGCGTGAAGTCGGTGATCGCGCCCATGAGGGAGGCGGGCGGCGGCTCGATCGTCAACGTCTCCTCGACCGAGGGGTTCATCGGCGCGGCCGGCCTCGCCGCCTACAGCTCCAGCAAGTTCGGCGTCCGCGGCCTCACCAAGTCCGCGGCCCGCGAACTCGGCCCGTACGGCATCCGGGTGAACTCCATCCACCCCGGCGGCGTGGTGACCCCGCTGTTCATGCAGGACGACATCATCGCGGCGAAGGCCGGCAGCGCCGACGCGTTCATGAACTCGCTCCCGCTCGGCCGCATGGCCAAGTCCAAGGAGGTCTCCGGCCTCGTCGTCTACCTGGCCTCGGACGACTCGTCCTACTGCACCGGCAGCGAGGTCCTGGTCGACGGCGGCATGCTGACCGGCGCGGGGTACTGAGCGGTGGCGGGTCGCTCCGGGCGGCCCGCCGCGCCGTCAGGGGCGCCGCTCGGCCCACCCTTCGAGGGCCTCAAGCTGGGCGGCGAGCGAGATGAGCGTGGCCTCGTCGGAGTCGTGTCCGAGCAGCTGAGCGCCGATGGGCAGGCCGGTCCGGGTGAACCCCGCCGGCACGTTCACCCCCGGCCAGCCCAGCACGTTCCACGTCCAGGCGTAGGGGCAGGCCGCCGCGACCCCCGACTGCGTCCGCTGGTAGCCGGCCCCGTCGAAGGCCCCGACCCGCAGCGGCGGCCGGGCGGTGGTCGGGGTCATCACGACATCGGCGAACTGGAAGATGCGGCCCACCTTGCGGCGCAGGTGGGGGTCCATCCGCTTCGCGAGCGGCAGCAGCCGCTTGCCGACCACGCGCCCGATGCGCGCCTCGACCTCCGTCCGGTGGTCGGGCCGCGGGTTCGGCAGGGACTCCAGCCAGTCGGCGACACCGGCCGTCCCGCGCGGGATGAGGCCGAGCCCCACCAGCCCGTAGTCGGGATCGGCGGGGAAGACCTTGTGCCCGAGGTCGGTCAGCCGCCGCGCGAGCCGCTCCACGGCCTCCCGGATCTCGGGATCGAGCTTCCCGCTCACGCCGAAGGCCGTCCGGAACGAGACGGCGATCCGCAGCTTCCCGGGCTCCCGCCGCGCCGCCTCGGCGAACGGCGTCACCGGCGCGTCGACCTGGTAGACGTCCTCGGGGTGGCTTCCGCTCAGGACGTCGAGCAGCAGGGCGGCGTCCTCGACGGTCCGCGCCAGCGGCCCCCAGACCGTGATCCCGTTGAACGGATCGGTCTGCGGGTATCCGGAGACCCTTCCCCGCTGGGGCTTGATGCCGACCAGCCCCGTCCAGGCCGCCGGGATCCGGATGGACCCGGCCCCGTCCGACCCGACCGCGCCCGCGACCATCCCCGCCGCCACGGCCGCCGCCGACCCGCCCGACGACCCGCCCGGCGTGTAGTCGGGGTTCCAGGGGTTGCGGGCGCACCCGTAGGA
Organism: Actinomadura bangladeshensis; assembly: GCF_004348335.1. Lineage (GTDB taxonomy): Bacteria > Actinomycetota > Actinomycetes > Streptosporangiales > Streptosporangiaceae > Spirillospora > Spirillospora bangladeshensis. Next base: position 13,043 of record NZ_SMJW01000196.1, read on the forward strand.
CTCGGACTCGCTGAACGGCCACAACCCCAGCTCGCACGTCGTGGTCTTGCCGACGATCACCGCACCGGCCGCCCGCAGCTTCCGCACGACCTCCGCGTCCCGCTTCGCGGGCTGGTGATCCCCCGCCACTGCGAACGGCGTGGTCTCGCCCGCCAGATCTGTGTCGTCCTTGATGGCCACGGGCACCCCGAGCAGCGGCAGCCGCTCGCCTTTCGCGAGCCGCTTGTCGGCGTCCAGCGCCTCCTGCGCCGCTCCCTCGGACCGCACCACCCGGAACGCCCCGAGCGACTCCTGCCTGCCGATGCTCTCCAGGCTCTCCTCGACCAGTTCACTGGACGAGACGTCGCCCCTCGCCAGCGCCGCCGCCTGCCCCACCAGCCCCAGCACCCACGCCACCTCCGGTATCGTTCGTTCGAACGAACGATACAGATCGGACGATCTCTAGGGAAGACTGTGCACCGATGAGCGCTCGCGACCAGATCCTCCAAGCCACCCTCCGCCTCGTCGGCGAGCGAGGGATCGGCGCCGTGACCAACCGCGCCGTCGCCCGCACGGCCGGCGTCTCCCTCGGCTCCCTCACCTACCACTTCCCGAGCCAGGAGGACCTCCTCCGCGAGGCTCTGCACACCTTCGTGGAAGAGGAGATAGGCCGCATCACGGCCTACGTCACGGCCCTGGCCGACGAGGGCCTCGGCCCCATCCAGGCCCCGGACGAGGTCGAGAAGGCCATCCTCGACTTCACCGACGGCCCCGAGCAGGTGGCGAACCTGGAACTCCACCTGCACGCCGCCCGCGACCCGGCCCTCCGCGAGACCTCGAAACGCTCCGTGGCGGCCTACGACAGGCTGGCCACGGCCGTCCTCGGCGCCCTGGAGATCCCGGACGCCGAACGCCACGCCCCCGCCGTCGTCGCCATGCTCTACGGCCTCGCCATCCGCCGCCTCGCCACCGGCGACACCAGCGGCACCGGCACCGCCGACGCCTTCCGCCTCCTCCTCCTCGGCGCCCTTCCCCGCTGAAAAAGACTTCTGGCCCGCACGGCCCCAGAGCGGGGTAACGGGGCCGTGCGGGCCAGAAACCTGTCTCAATCAGGAACCTCAGTCGGAACCTCAGCCGACGTTCGCTTCGCTCTCCGCCTGTGCACCTCCGCCGTCTCTCAACTCTGACACCCGCAACGCTAGGCCCCCCGCCCCCCCAGCAGAACGCCCTTAAGCCTCACTTAGGGAACCGCTGAGCAAGCCTTATTCAGGCACCGTCCAGGGCCGTCCGGGGAAGTCGACTAGGCAGCCGCCCACCTGCGAAAACAAGGGAAGGAGCCCAGGGGAACCGTCCGGCACAGTCGAAGCGAGTCGGACCATCTCGACTCACGTTGGCTCCCGAGATTGGCTCCCCTGGCTCGCTCCCTCTCAGCAGGGAGGAGGCCCAACCCATGGCCCTAGAAATCACCGAAACCAAGATGGCCGCCACCACAAACGGCAAGGTCATAGCCACAGCAACCCGCACGGGCAACGCCTGGCACGCCACCACATGGCCAACGCCCCTAGACCGCAACGGCGCCATCACGGCCCTGCCCCTCGCAGAGCTCACCCACACGCACGGCGAAAACGCCCCATGCGTCATCGACCTCCGAGAGGAGCTGACGCGTGGTTGACCGCCTCACCCGCATCACAACGGCCCTCGCCGTGGTGGCGGTCGCCGGCGTAGCCGCGATCATCTCCTACCGCCACGCCTACGAACTCGTCCGCTCCCACGGCGAGGCAGGCACCACCGCACGCCTCGTCCCCTTCACAGTGGACGGCCTCATCTGGGCAGCATCCATGGTCATCCTCGACGCAAGCCGCCGGAAGCAACCAGCGCCGGCCCTAGCCAAGTGGAGCCTCGCCGTAGGCATCGTGGCGACGGTAGGCGCCAACGTAGCGCACGGAGCGTCCCACGGCGTCATAGGCGCCCTCGTAAGCGCATGGCCGGCGCTCGCCCTCGTAGGCTCGTTCGAACTCCTCATGACCCTCACCCGCGCCGCCGCAACCCACACCGCACCACCGCGGAACGAGCAGCGCACCACAGCGGAGCACCCCGAACCACCGCGCACCGAAGTGGAGCAAACTCCGGAAGAGGCGATACTCGCCGAGTACCTAGCAAGCCTGGACGGCCCCGGCCGCCCCGTCTCCCAACGCTACCTAGTGCGGTGACCACGAACGTTCGCCGGGTCTTGTCATGCTGCTTTGGGGCGGGGTCGTCCCCAGCGTTGCTGGCGTTCGCTGCGGACCCGGGCGCGTTCGCGGCGTTGGGCGGCCAGCACGTCG
>NZ_SMJW01000197.1 GCF_004348335.1 Actinomadura bangladeshensis
GGTCTTCGGCGGCCTCTGCTTCGGCCGGTGGATCCGGTTCTTCGGCTTCCTCTTCCTGGTCGCTGTCGGACTGTTCGGCGTCGGGTTCGGGCGGGAGCTCGCCGACCGCAGCCGCACCGATCGGCCCTCCGGACTCGTCCGGCCGTGGTTCCTCGGCTGCGAAGGTCAGCGACGCATCCGCGGGCTGAGCGAGGAAGTGGGCCGGCGAGAATCTTCACTCCGCCGATGAGGCGTCCGCACGGCTGCTGGGGCCGGTCCAGCGGAAGAGGTTGTGGAAGAGTTCGGCCTGCTCGATCGCGTCGTCCAGCGCGTTGTGGGTGTGCGGCCGGTCGGACAGCAGTTCGGCGGGCATCTGCCGTTTGGTCGAGCGGGTGACCATCGCGCCGGCCTTGGCCGCGTACAGGCTCTTGAGATCCAGGTGCCGGGAGTGGCCGAACGGGGATCCGGCATCGGCGAACCGCGTCCAGTACCAGTACAGGAACATCCAGTCGAAGCCGAGCGGGTAGGCCACCAGCACCGGCGAGGCGCCCGCTGCCGCGGTCACCCCGGCGACCCAGGCGGCGGCCGCGTTCATCGCCTCCGCCGGATCACGGCCCTCGGCGGCGAGGCGGTCACGGTCCAGGCCGCTGACGGCGAGCGACTCGGGGACGTAGGCGTCGCTGATCGGCTTCAGTTCGGCGTAGAACGTGGACTCGGCCGGGTCGTCCGGCGCGAACACCCGCCCGTCGAAGGTGCCGCACGCGGCCATGCCGAAGCTCAGCATGGAATACGGCCCCGGTATCGGCCCATCGGCCTCCACGTCCACCGAGACATAAAGCTCACGCTCGGGCACGGCCGCACCCCGCGTCGATCTGCCGGGCATTCGCATCGCCCTCGGCGTCCTCAGCCACTAGCTCCTGCATCATCGTCTCCCGGACACGACTCCTCGGCGGCGCTCCGGACTGCACCGGCCTCCCGCTCGATCAAGTGTCACGCATCCGGGGGAGCCTCGCCGCTGGTTTCTCAGCCGCGCGACGTGTGCCCGGCCCGGGACGGCCGTGGGCGGGGCGGCACTCGCTGAAGACCGTGTCAACGTCGGGTCCGGATTCGGCCTGCTCCGGATCGACGGGTCCGTGGCGACCACGGCGGACCCGACACGCAATACACCAGCACGTGTGGCGGCAGCCTGCCGTCCGACCGCTTGGGCATCGGGTCATGCTCGATCGCGCACCGGTCGATCGCGTACTTGCCCAGCGCGTCGCGATCCACGTCGGGTATGGGGACGAGTCCCTTCGTCTCCTTCGGGAGTGTCGCGAGGAGGCTCAAGTGTCAGTTCTGATCACGGTATTGACCCCTTTCAACCCATCTTCCGGCTCCACTGAGCCCTTTTTGCGCTGGCGCCTTGATCATTCGTACGGCCGGAATGCGCAGCTGCTCTGGAACCCCGCCACCGGTGGTGTGGTGCGTTATGCTCGCCTGAAGTCGACCGCACTGGATCCTGTGACCGGTCGTTGAGGTGGGGCGATGAGTACTTGTATTTCGCTCAGCGGAAGTGGCGGCGCGGCCAGGCTTGATCTCCGTTCGCGGTCGGGCCTGCGAAGGGAGCATGGGACGAGCGCGATCCGGCATCCCTGACCAGGTATTCGGGAGCTCTGATGGAATCCAATGGCGCGGGCGGCCATTCAACCGGATACGAACCTGTATATCTCCATTTTTTGGACAGTCAGCTAGTCAACTCCGTTGCACGGTTTCCGGGGACCGGGAACTTGGCGTCGGCCTTCGCTGCCGCCGTGGTGTTCCGAGGGGGGCCCTTCTACTGCTCGTTATCTGCCTTATGGGAGAGCCCGTTGGTCCGCCGCGGACCGCTGGCGGGACTCATCCGCGTCGCCGCTGAAACCGGATGGTTTCACGCCTACTCGAGCTGTGAATCAACGGAAGAGTTCATTCACTCCAGACATGAACTTTACTCCCATACCAGCGCACGCTATCCGATGTACTTCTCTGCGGCGGCTCAGCCCTCCTATACCCCCGACGTCAGGGTAAAACTGTCGGATACCAGCGGGGCCCTCCAGCAGGGAACCCTCGATCACCTTCACGGAACGCCCACCGGCTTGATACCCCGATCCAAGGTGCTGGATTCGCCTCGTGTCCAACGGAGGATCGAGCGGATACTGAAGAATCGAGGAAACCGGGCGATGACGGCGCCGCTGTTCGACGAACTGCGGACCATCGGGCAGGTGGGATACTCGGCGCAACAACATCTGACCAAAGTCATGTCGGCCCACTACCTGCATGACTATGTCTCCGCCGGTACGGGCGTAATTCTCACTGGCATCGACGGTTTATCGCTCTTTGAGGCGAGCTGCACCGGTGGATTCCCCGGCTCCGATGTACCGGTGCTCGGTGCACTGGCGAGGATCCTTAACATGAACGTTCCGTTTTCCCGCGAGACGCTGCGCTGGTGGTACCGACTCTTCGAGGCAAAACATGCTCCGCTGCACGCGGAGTTCGTCGGCCGGACGAGCATGCTCCTTCGGCGTTGCGCTGTGGCACCCGTGGCCGCTTCCCTGCCGGCGCGCCGTTCGGCGACCCTGGGGATCCTGCGCCGCTCCTTCTACGGTACAGCCGCTAATACCTCTCGTGCTGACCCGAACATCGACCTGGCAATGGCCCTCAACCGGCTGGAAAAAGCTGAACAGCGCGCCCAGAGAATTGGAGACACTGAGATGAGCGAGCGCACCACACCGGATGACGACCGGCCGCCGGCCATCGTGTTCCACGGCAACGTTAGCGGGTCGAGCTTCGTCCTCAGCGGACGCGACTCCAACATCGGGCGTGTCGACATCCAGGCTGAGCGAGTCCGAGACTTCACCGAACAGCTGCGGGCCAATGTCGACGAGGTCGCGAGGGAAAGCGGAGAAGGCGAGCGGGTGGCGCAGGAGCTGGCCACCGTCGAGGCCCACCTGAACGGGGCGGACGTGACCCCCGGACGAGCTCAGGCGTCACTCGAATACCTTCGAGCCGTCGTCCTCGGCGTTGCCGGCAACGCGGCGTTCACCGGGCTCGTAGAGCTGGCCCACCAGCTCACCTGACTGATCATCGGCGCTGCAGCCGCACAACGAGAAGTCCTACGGGGAATCATGAAGATATATGTCGCGGCTCGCTTCGAAGAACGCGAGAGGGTTCGGAACGCATACGAATCGCTGATGGGGCAGGGCCACGTGATAACCGAAGACTGGACGGTCCACGATGCCGCCAAGCCCTACCGGCGGAACCGGGAGCTCATATCAAAGTACGCCGTCCGGGATGTGGACGCGGTACGTGAGAGCGACGTTTTCGTATTTCTGACCAGCCCGGTCGTCGGCGGCGGCAGTTCGACGGAGTTCGGTGTGGCACTCAGCGCCAATCTGCTGTTCGGCCGCCCGCTCCTCTACGTCGTGGGGGAGTACACCGAGAACAACCTGTGCTTCTTTCATCCAGCCGTGCGAAGGCGCGAAGATCTCGATCAGGTCATGCGGGAACTCGCCGGCGCCTGGTACGACCCTGCTCTCCGCGGACTGGGCGGGGCGCTGGGCGCCATGTCCCAGGTGAGCGACCACCGAGGATCCCGACGTGACGCTTAAATAAGATCGACCGCGCCGTGTCAAGGGCGGTTCAGCGCCATAACCGGTCACCGGTATCCGTGGCCCCATGCGGCTCTACGCCTATCCAACGCGCCGGCATGCTGTGATACTGAGCGGCGAGTGGGGAACTCCGGCGGCAAGGTGAAGTCATATGTCCAACATCTCGGCAGCAGTAGGCAGCCACCTGGTCTATGAGGATTCCCGCGTGCGCGTGTGGACCCTTGAACTCGCGCCCGGGGAGGAGACGCCCGTCCATCAGCATGCCTGCGACTACGTCTACGTGGTGATCTCGGGCGGAAGCACTGAGACCCGCTATGCCGACGGTTCGCGGGACCCCCGCACCGACCACGTGGGAGAGTCCTTCAACCACCCGGCGGGCCAGCCGCACTCCTTGCTCAACAGCGGAACCGCCCGCTACCGCAACATCATCGTGGAGCTACTGGAAACCGGGGAACAGGGCGAGTAATGGACCACATGTTGCTGTCCTGGTTCGGTGAGGTATTCGGCAGCGAGTCCGAAGACTACAGGGCGCTGGCCGACGGGATCAAAGAGAATCCGGAACGAATCTCCCGAGCCTATCAGGACCTTCTCAGCGGCGCCCGGACCGATCCGCTGACACTGCTCAAACCGGTCCGGGACCTTGAGGCCGGCGAAGTACACGGGCTCGTCCAAGTCGGTGACATCCCGTTCGTCTCCATGTGTGCTCACCATTTCCTACCGTTCTTTGGCACCGCCACCGTCGCCTACCGGCCCGGAACGCGGATCATCGGGATCGGAAAGATTCCGCGCATGGTCGACTGCCTGGCCCGTCGTTTCCAACTCCAGGAGACGCTGACCGAGCTCATCGCCGGCACTCTGTTCCGCGGAGCGGACGCCGAAGGGGCCTGGGCAAGGCTGAACGCCCAGCACCTGTGCATGTCCCACCGGGGGCCTACCGCGATCACGGCCATGACGACCACGAGCCACGGTGTGGGAGTCCTCGCCGGGCACTCTGCCCCATGAGCGCGGAGGTCCTCTATCAGGCGCTGCTTTCGGCCGAGGTCGAACTCGCGATCGCGCTGCCCGACTCACTTCTCCATCCGCTGTGTGCGCTGACCGCCGACCGAGGTGAGATTCCCTACCTCCAGTGCTGCGACGAAGCCACCGCGATAGGGGTGGCGGCCGGGGCGACCCTGGCCGGTACGCGGACTCTCGTCCTCATGGAGAACTCGGGGTTGCGGCGAGCCTGTGAGACTCTCTCACGTTTTGTCCTGTCCCACCGGCTCCACGTGGCGATGCTCATCTCGCATCGCGGCGGATTCGGCGAGCCGAACTGGTGGGGTCTCGCGCACTCCGAAACGATGCCGCCGCTCCTGGAGATGCTGCGCATCAGAACCGAGTACATAACGCGGGACACCCACCTCGCGGACGCCCTGAGGAACGCCTACGCGATGTTACGGACCGGTCAGTGCTCGGTCGCTCTGGTCGCCGAACGCTCAGTCCTCGCGGCGAACTGATGGACAGCCCGGAATTCATCGGAGCCGTCCTCGCTCAGGCGAGCGACAGGTCGGTGGTCGTCGCGGCGCCGGGCAGGACGGGAGAGACCCTCTTTCAGCTCCGGCCGGCGGGCACCCTGTTCGTCGACAGCATGGGGGATGTCTGTGCCCTCGCCCTCGGGATCGCCATGGCAGCGCGCGACATCGATGTCTACGCGTTCGAGACCGATGGCGGCATCCTGATGAATTTGTCGGTGCTGCCCACCCTCGGCTGCCGGCTGCCCGAACTCGGCAATCTCCAAGTCGCGATAGTCGACAACCGCATCTACGAATCGTCCGGCGGTATGCCCAGCCGTGACTGCCCGCTCGAATGGGAGACGCTCTTCAGCGCCTTCCATCTGCGAGCCGAAGTCTGCTGCGACCTCGAGGCCACTACCTCCGCCATCACGGGCCGAGCCGGCACGCAGCGACCGGTCCTGATCGGCCTAGTGACCAACGACGACCCCGTCCCGGCCCCCGGCAAAACCGTTGACGGAGTGGAGTCCTCCTATCTCGTCGAAGCGGAACTGGCCCGCCTGCGGGGAACCGGACGCCGCCGGCCCGCCGAGAAATCCTGATGTCCCGCGTGACCGACACGGAGGCCAAATGAGCGTTCTGGAGCGGCTTGCGGTCAACGAAACGGCGACCTGCTACGGCCGTGGTCGCGACGCGGGGCCGGTGCGGACACTGGTCGTCTCGACGGAGGCGTCCAGGAGGCTCCTGACGAGCCCCGCCCTCGTCGGCGGCCCGTACCGCGATCTGCTCGCCACCGCCGTGTCCCAGGCCGTCGCCATCGCGGCGAGCGCGGACGCACGGCTGGCCACCGCGATGACCGATTCGCCGGCGGACGTCCTCGTCATCCTGCGCGGCGGGCTGACCTTCGCGCTGACCGAGGTCCTCGGGACTCCCGGAAGGCCCCCGACCGTGAGCTTCATCGGGACTGACCGCGGCCAGGGCGGCGCGACCACCGTGTGTTACGAGCGCTGGGAGGCCGCGCACGGATTCCTCGCCCTCGGCGACATCGTGGCCACCGGCGGCACCGCCCGGGTCGCCCTTGAGGCGGCGCGCGGCTGGTACGCGGGGCGGGATGCGCCGCGGCACGTACTGGTCGTGTCCGTCGCCGCCGCCCCTGGCCTCGAGGCGATGCGGCGCTCACTGGCCGAACTTCAGCGCGATGGTGCCGGTACGGCGACCATTGTCGCCCTGGAGGCCGCCTTCGGCCTGCCCGCTGAGCCGTTCCCCGGAATTCCGCAGGACCACTATGACTTCCTGCGCTCCGGGTACCGGCCGACGCCCGAATTCGAGCTGGCCAGGCTGGCGGAAGGTGGCAGTCTCTTCGAGAAGTGCGCGGTCTACGACGGCGGCCTCCGTGCCTTCAGCCCGGACGTCCACTTGCGGGGTAGAGCCGACTGGTGGCGGCAACTGTCGCAGAACGAGGACCTCAGCCTATACGACCTTGGACGGGCGGTGGCCGGGTTGGACGAATTCGACCGGCCCTATGCGGCGTGGCTGTCCAGCCTTCACTATCATGCGGACGCCACCACGCTCCAGCGGATATACGAACTCGGCAGAATTGCCGTTGAGCTGGCGCGAGGCACGTCCGTGCGGCAGTATGGCACAGCGGCCATTGCGCCGTCCGCCGAGAACGCCCAGAATACGAAGGGCAGATGATATGACCGTATCGCGCACTATCGACAAGGTTGCGTGGATCCATACCGAGAATCGCCGGATTCTCAGTACTCGGTCGCAGGGAAAGACGCGCTATTACATTCCCGGCGGGAAGCGGGAGGGTGACGAGAGCGACCTGGAAACGCTGGCGCGAGAGATTCGCGAAGAACTGAGCGTCGACCTGCAGGTCGACGAGGCGAATTTCCTGGGCATTTTCGAGGCTCAGGCCGACTCCCACCCCGAAGGGATCTCGGTGATCATGAGGTGCTATGAATGCCCCTACGACGGCGAGATCAAGGCGGATTCGGAGATCGCCGAGGTCGTATGGCTGGACTATGCGGACCGGTGGCGATCGTCCCCGGTGGACCAAATCATCTTCGACTGGCTCCAGCAGTGCGGCCGGCTCTGATCGGAAAGTCCACAGATACTGTCAGAAATCACCAGCCTGAGCGATCCTCCGGATCTCGCGCATGTCGATGATCGTGAAGCTGCGCCGCCCGGTACGGAGCACGTTCCGGTTGCGCAACTGCACGAGTTCGTGGGCGACGGCGTCCCGAGAAGCCCAGATGCACGCCGATATCTCATCCTGCGACAGCAGCCGGACGGTGATGAGTCCGTCGGTCGACCTCTCGCCGTGCCGAGTCGCCAGGTCGAGTAGCAGCCGGGCGAGTGCCTGCCGCACACCGATCCGGCCGAACTCCCGCGCGTTTCTATTTGCCTCACGCAGCCGGTAGGCAAGGACCAAGTACAGTGCGCGCCACGCGTTGGGGTGATCGTCCAGAAATCTTGTGAACGCGGTCGCCGGTACGACGAGCGCCTGCAACCGGTTCATCAGGGTCTTCACCATGGCGGAACGGCGGGGGTCGGCGAGCATTACCTCCATCTCGCCCAGAATGTCGCCTGGCCCTCGGATCGCGAGTATCACCTCACGACCTTCCGAGTCATTGCAGGCTATCTTCACCCAGCCCTGGAGCAGAATGAGGACGTGGCTGGACGGCTCGTCCTCGTGAAGGAGCACCGAGTCGGCATCGAAAGTCCTCTTACGGCCGAGCAAGAGGAGGGCTTGCCGCTCGTCCTCCTCCAGGTAGTCCCAGAATCCGATCCACCAGCCTGGCGTCTCGCCGCTCATCCGCCTCTCCCCAGAAGCCGGAGATCAATAGATCTCATCGAACGTGCAGAGCACGAACCACAGGGCGAGAGCCGTGGTCCCGAGCTTGTGGCATCTGCCGATCCACTGCCGTCGTCGTGTGTTGCCCGGGAGCCACCCCTGCTGCAAGAGTATGACGGCGACGAATGCCAGGACGGCCACGGAAGCGGCCGCGCGGAGGAGCGACTGAGCCGCCTCTCCGATAAGCGCGTGTGTGCTCAGGCCACCGTCGATGATTTCGAGGGTAGCAGGAAGCAGTTGGACCATTGTGGGGAAGGCGTAACGCATCCGCGGTTCCGATGCTGCGGCCTCATGATCGGCACCGTCGGTGTGGTCTCGATGACTCACATGCGGGGTTCCGGCTCGGGCTTCGTGATCGCTCATGCATACATGAGACATCGGCTTCCCGGACTATTCGACGGCGCCGCTCATGCTCGAAGCCTGTTTTCGACGGGCAGCCGAACGTGCTATTGGGCATCCTCACCATTGCTGTTGCGGGGATCCGATGAACGTTCGGGTTCTGAGTGTGCGCGCCGCACACGTTCGGAACGGTCGGCGCTCCGCGCGTGGGCGTGCGAATCAGCGGGCTGAGGTGGGATTTCCTGCGCCTTCGCCAGTGCGTGGTGTGACTATGAACACGCACGATGACGAACCGGCCACAACGCGTTGAGGAACCCCATGCCGTACCCGATACCCGCCACGTCCGTCCCCGCGAGCGCGCTTCGCTGGCGCCGCGCCTTCCCGGGCGAACCCGTCCAGGCCCGGGCCGCCCGCCGATTCACCGCGATGCTCCTGGACGGCTGCCCGCTGCTGGACGATGTGCTCCTCGCGGTGGACGAACTCGTGGTGAACGCCCTGCGGCACACCAAGTCGGGCCAGCCCGGCGGGACCTTCACCGTCGAGATCACCCGCTGGGACGGCGCCGTGGCCGTCGCCGTCACCGACGAGGGCGCCCCGTCCGAGCCCGTGGTGACCGACGCCGCCGACGACGCCGAGTCCGGGCGCGGGCTGCGGACCGTGTCCCTCATGGCCGCCGGCTGGGGCTGGTTCGGCAACGACCGGTCCCGCACCGTCGCCGCCGTCTTCGGCGCGTCCCTGGGCGAGGCGGCATGAGCGGCCACGACCTGCGGGAATGGACCACCGCGCAATTCCGGTCCGCGATGACCGCCGCCATGCGGGCCGACCCGCACGCCCTGGACCGGCTCGCCCGCGCGAACGCCGCCCTCGACCCGCACAGCGCGGCGTTCCTGCGCACCGCCCGCATGCTGACGCTGGCGACGTCCGCGGCGCTGACCACCGTCCTCACCGTCCACCGGCCCGGGCGCGACCGGCGGGAGCGGCTCGTCTGCGCGGCCTGCGGGGTCGGCCACTGCCAGACGCTCCGCGCGATCTCCGACGCCCTCGCCGCCTACGGCCTGCAGAGCGACCCGGTCGACCGCGCGGAAGCCTGGCGCCGCGCCGACGCCTGGTACGCCCGGACGGCGTCCCGCCCCGTCCCGCTGTCCATCGAAGCCTTCGACGAGGGCTTCATCGCCCGTTCCGCCGAGGAGGCGTTCGACGGAGTCCTCGTCGTCGACCGCCACACCGGCGCCCTCACCCAGTGGCCCCCGCTCGCCACCGACGCCCTCGCGTCCCAGTACCGCCATTACCTACGCGGCACTTTGTGACGTCCGGCCGGACGGGCCGCCCCGGACGGCTTGCGTGAAGCGGCATACTTGACCGGACGTTTCGCGAGTTGAGAGAGCCGATGACGACGCTGCCGCGCGAACTGATCGACGTCCCGGAGCGGGTGCACGCCGGGTGTCTGGTGCTGAAGTTGACCGCCGGGATTGCCGACCTCGATCACGCCGCCCGCGTGCTCACCGAGCCGAATCGCTTCTCACAGTGATCGCTCCGGCCGGCGCCCGTCCGTCGCGACCCGGCGGCTGAGGCCGTGGTGGCGGGGCAGGAGTGGGCGCCCGGTGAGGTCGTGCTGGGCCTGTACGAGGTGCTCGGCGTGGTGCACAGCGGCGGCATGGGCGTGGTGCACCGGGTGCGTCACCGCGGCTGGCAGGTGGACATGGCCGTGAAGACGCCGCGTCCGATGTACGTCCGGAATCCGGAGGACCGGCGCCTGTTCGAGGCCGAGGCCGGCACTTGGGTGGACCTCGGGCTGCATCCGCACACGGTCGGATGCGCCTACGTCCGCACGATCGACGATCTGCCCCGGGTGTTCGCCGAGTGGGTCGACGGCGGCAGCCTGGCCCAGGCGGTCGACGGCGGGCAGCTCTACGAGGGCGGGCCCGAGGCGGTGCTCGCGCGCATCCTCGACATCGCCGTGCAGACGGCGTGGGGGCTCGCGCACGCGCACGAGGCCGGGCTCGTCCACCAGGACGTCAAGTCGGCGAACGTGATGCTGGAGCCGGACGGCACCGCCAAGGTGACCGATTTCGGCCTGGCCAGGGCGCGAAGCGCGAGCGAGATCGGCGAGGCGCCGCCGTCCGGCCTTCCGGCGACGGTCAGCTTCGGCGGGATGACGCGCGCCTACTGCTCCCCGGAGCAGGCGGCCGCGGCCGCGGGGGACCGGGGCGTCCGGCTCACGGCGGCGACCGACGTGTGGTCGTGGGCGGTGACCGTGCTGGAGATGTTCGCCGGGCGGCCGCCGGCGCGCCGCGGCCAGGCCGCCGGGGAGGCGATGGAGGCGCTCCTGCGCGGCGGCGGCGCGCGGGTGCCGGTCCCGCCGGCGGTGGCGGCCCTGCTGCGGCAGTGCTTCGACGTGGACCCGGCGGCGCGGCCGGACGGTTTCGGGGAACTCGCCGCCGCGCTCGCCGAGCTGTACCGCGAGATCCTCGGCGTCCCCTACGGGCGGCCGGTGCCCAGGGCTGCGCGGCTGCTGTCGGACGGCCTGTCGAACCACGCGCTGTCGCTCCTCGACCTCGGCCGGACCGAGGAGGCCGAGGAGCTGTGGCGGCGGGCGCTCGGCACCGACCCGTACCACCTGCCGTCGGTCTACAACTTCGGCCTGTACCGGTGGCGGGCGGCGCAGGAGACCGGTGAGGAACTCGTCGCGGACCTCGAGGCCGCGGTCGCCGCGGGCGGCGGGGCCGCACACGGCGCCTTCCTCCTCGGCGCCGTCCAGCTCGAGCGGCACGAGGACGAGCGCGCCGGGGAACTGCTGCGCGAGGCGGTCGCCGCCGACCCCGCCTCGGCGGACGCCGCCGAGGCGCTGGCCGAATGGGAGCGCCGCCCGCCCCGGGTCCGTGCGGACTTCGACGGTCACAAGGGCAAGGACGTGTCGGCGGTCGCGGTGAGCGCGGACGGCGGCCTCGTCCTGTCCGGTGACCGCGCGGGCAGGCTGCTGCTGTGGGAGCCGGGCCGGAGCCGGCCGCGGCGCACCCTGACGAGGAGCGGGGAGAGGGTCGACGGCCTCGCGATGGACGCCGCCGGCGCGCTCGGGGCCGCCGTCCGGGGCGGCGTCGTCGAACTGTGGGACCTCGGGCGCGGCCGCCGGCTGCCGAGCCCGCCGCAGCATGCCGGGGCCGTCGTCGTGGCGGTGAGCGGGGACGGCCGCTACGTCGCGGCAGGGTACCGGCGCGGTCTGATCCGGGTCTGGGAGGCCGGCGGGGGACGGGTCGTCGCGACCGTCCAAGGCCATACCGGATCGGTCACCTCGCTGGCGCTGAGCGAGGACGGCCGCAGGGCCCTGTCCGCCTCGTTCGGCGGGGAGCACGACTGCACGGTCCGCGCCTGGGACGTGCCGGGCGGGACCTGCGCCGCCACGCTCATCGGCCCCGCCAGAGGGACGCTGCACGGCAGGCCCGTCCACAGCAGCCCGATGGATACCGGAGCGGTGTCGCCCGATGCCCGGTACGCCGTGGCGGCCTGGTCGCAGGGGCCGCTCACGGTGTGGGACGCGCGGCGCGGCGCCGTGGTCAGCGAGGTGCCGCACGCGTGGCGGTTCGTGGAGTCCATGGCCCTCGCCACGGCGGCGCGCACCGTCCTGACCTCGGCGGACAGCGGCACCGAAGTCCAGGCATGGGACGCCTCGACGGGGCGCTGCCTGCGCGTGCTCGACCGGGACCTGCCGCCCGGCGCCCACTGGGTGGAGGCCCTCGGCGTCAGCGCCGACGGCGGGGTGGCGGTGCTGGGCCTGCCCGGCGGCCGCGTCGCGGTCCGGCCGGTGCCGACCGGCGAGTACCGGGCGCCCTGGTGCTACGCGCGCCCGCGCGCCGCGGGCGAGCTCACCCGGGCGGACGAGGTGTTCCGCGAGCTGATGGAGCGCGCGGACGAACTCGCGGCCCAGGGCCGGTATCCGGCCGCGGCGGAGGCGCTGCGGACCGCCCAGGGGATGCCCGGCTTCGACCGCCACCCGGCGCTGCGGTCGGCGTGGGCGAGGGTGGGGGAGCACGGTCGCAGGTCCACCCTGCTCAGCGCGTCGCCGCTGTACTTCTACGACGCGGACCAGGTGTTCACGCAGCCGCCGACCGCCGCCCTGCGGGAGGACGGCCGCGTCGCGGCGACCGGGCGATGGACCGGCGAAGTGGACGTCTGGGACGTCGCCGCAGGGGAGCGGTGGCACACGTTCGACCCCGGCGAGGGCGGCAGCGCGAGGGACATCCGGTTCGCGGTGAACGGGATGCTGCTGCTGGTGCTGACGTCCGCGGGGACGATCCGGCAGCTGAGCCTGGAGACCGGCGGCAAGCGCCTGTTCACCGACGAGACGGGCGCGCTCACCGCCTTCGCGGTCAACCCGGCCGGCGACCGGATCCTGATCGGCGACGTGACCGGCACCCTCCGCCTGCGCGACCTGCCGGCGGGCCGCATCCTGCACACGTGGCGGGCGCACGGCGGCAGGGTCCGCGCGGTGGCGTTGAGCCGCGACGGCCGATACGCGGCCACGCTCGGAGCCACGCGACCGGAGGCGGACCGCTCGCCCGTCTCCGCCGACGAGAACGAGGTCCAGCTGTGGCGGCCGGGCGCGGACCGTCCCGCGTGGACACTGCCGGGGCCCGTCTCCATGGACACGCGGCTGGACTTCAGCGCGGACGGCCGCACCCTGTTCGTCTCCCAGAGCCTGTCCGTCGCCGCGTGGGACGTGGGCACCGGTGAGTTCCGGTACGCCGTCCGCGGCCAGGCCGCACGGACCTCCGACGAGACCGACGTCGCCTTCGGCGGCGACGGCCGGCTGGCCGCGACGCCCGACCGGGAGTCGCTGCGGGTGTGGGAGACCGCGACCGGCGAGGTCGTCCGCACGCTGGCGGTGCCCGGCACACCGAACGCGTTCGCCCTCAGCGCCGACGGCTCGTTCGCGGTCACCGGCACGGACCGCCTGCTGCAGATCTGGGACGTCCGCTCCGGGCGCTGCCTGCGCACACTCGAAGGCCACCGCACGCGGCTCCACCGCGCGCTGCTGAGCCGGGACGGCACCATGCTCCTCACCACCGACCTGGGGTCGGGCATGTGGGTCTGGGAGATGGCCTGGGGCTTCGACTTCCCGCCAGAGCCCGGTACCTGAACGGCGGCCATACGGGTGTGCGCCGCCGTGGCGGGCCGTCCTCGGGCGAATGTCCGAGGCGGTTGGTAGAACGACCCGGGCAGATCGTCACCGAGGTGTGCCGGCGGCCGGAGAACGGGCCGGGAGATTTGGTCACGGTTCTTGACCGTCACGAATCATTACTATATTGTCGTTCGCAGTTGATCCCGCGACCGGCGGGGATCGGACGAAGGAGACACGTCATGGGCAGCACCGGCTTCGACTACGCCATCACCCGCACCCTGGACGCGCCGGTCGGCGAGGTCTGGGACGCCTGGACCAACGCCGACGCCTACGCCAAGTGGGCCAGCGCCGAGGACGTCGTCCTGGACGTCCGCCCCGGCGGCGCGTGGAGCTCGGTCATGGTCATCCCCGGCGGCGTCCGCGTCCCGCTGACCGGCACCTACACCGAGGTCGTCCCGAACGAGCGGCTGGTGATGGGCATGGACGTCCCCGGCGCCGACGAGCCCGTCCTGATGACGCTCGCCCTGGCCGCCGACGGCGACCGCACCGAGATCACCCTCTCCCAGACCTTCGACTCCGCCGAGGAGCGCGACCAGGCCGAGCAGGGCAGCGCCATGCTCCTCGACGGCCTCACCGCCTTCCTCGCCGCGGCCTGAACCCGGCCCCCGGAACGCGGAACCCGTGCGCACGGCCCGCCGGGCGGTGGAATCAGGCGAGGGGGACGACGTAGGGGGCGATGCTGGAGAGCTTCTCGCAGGTCTCCTCGTATTCGCGGGCGGGGGCGGAGGCGCCGACGATGCCGGCGCCGGCGCGGAGCCAGGCGCGGCCGTTCTCGCTGTAGAGGGCGCGCAGGACGAGCGCGGAGTCGAGGGAGCCGTCGTGGGAGGCGGCCACCACGGCGCCGGAGTACAGGCCGCGGCGGTTCTCGAGGCGGGTGATGGCCTCGATCGCCTCCGGCTTCGGGACGCCGGACGCGGTCACGCCGGGGAAGAGGGCGTCCAGGGCGTCCCAGGGGGAGCGGTCCGGGGCGAGGACGCCGACGGCGCGGGAGCCGAGGTGCTGGACGCTGCCCCGCTCCTTCACGGTCATGAAGTCGGTGACCTGGACGGTGCCCGGGTCACAGACGCGGTGCAGCTCCTCCAGGGCCGTGCGCACCGAGACGGCGTGCTCGAAGACCTCCTTCGGGTCGTTCTCCAGTTCGCGGCGGCTGCGCGCGTCGGTCTCGGCGCCGGCGCCGAACGCGCGGGTGCCGGCGAGGGGCTGGGTCATGACGCGGCCGTCCGCGTCCACCGTCGCGAGGACTTCCGGGCTGAACCCGGTGGCCCGGAGGCCGCCGAGGTCGAGCAGGAACGAGCGGGCGGGGGTGTTGGCCTCGCGTCCGCGCGCGTAGGTCGCGATGACGTCGACCGGATGCGGGATGTCCAGCCGGCGGGACACGATGACCTTCTGGTAGCGGCCCTCGTGGATCTCGGCGACGGCTTCGGCGACCTTGGCGCGGTAGGCGTCGCCGTCCACCCGGACATCGACGGGCGAGGGCGTTCCGGCGACCGGGGCCGCCTCGGCGAGGAGTCCGGCCACCCGGTCGGCGTCCGGGCCGCCGATGTGCGCGCGGCCCTCGGCGATGCGGACCTCGGTGCGCGGGACGACCAGGTGCGCGAGCCGGCCGGTGGGGCGGGCGGCGGCGAACTCGAAGGCGATCCAGCCGTAGGCGTTCCAGGCGGGCAGCGGTGCCTCGGCGAACGCGTCGCGGAGCGCGTCGGCCGGGCGCCCCGACCAGGGG
>NZ_SMJW01000198.1 GCF_004348335.1 Actinomadura bangladeshensis
GACGCGACCACGGAGACCGGCACGCCGCCGCACTGCGCAACCTGTTCAACCGGATGCTCGGCCAGCTCTACCACTGCCTCCAGACCAGGCAGCTCTACGACCCGATCAAAGCCTTCACCCCGCCCGTTACCGCAGCAGCTTGACGACTTAGCACCATCGGAGGTCTCATCCTGCCCCGGCGAGCCCTGGCTTCAGCAGGGGAGTCCTACGACGCAGAATGCTTGGGTGACCCGACCCAGAATCCGTGTGGCCGCCTACGTGATCAGGCTCTGCGTTGTCCCCGAACTCCTCGTCTTCGACCACGTTGGCATGCCTCAAGCCGGCACCCAGGTCCCTGCCGGTGGCGTGCTACCTGGTGAAGCACCAGAGCAGGCCGTCTTACGCGAGGTTCTCGAAGAGACCGGACTGCGCACCGCTTCCGTGATCGAACAACTTGTCGTGGAAAACAAGCCCCATCCCGACACCCGCCAGCCGCGCAGGACCACCTACTTCCATCTTCGAGCGCCCGCAACAGCGGCGGATACGTGGAATCACACGGTATGCGGCGATGGAGGCGACACCGGCCTGATCTTCGCCTGCCGTTTCCTGCCGCTACCGCTGACACGCCCGCTAGCTGATGATCAAGATGCCTGGCTGGGCTACATCGACCCCCTGTGGGCCACCGCGGATACTCGTCGTACGTGACTCTGAGGTCCGCCATGGGGTCCCTTATTGAGACGACCTCACGTTGAGTAGGGCTCGCATGGTCTCGGCTGGGGTCACGCAGCGAAAGCCGGTGTCGTCGTCGAGCATGTCTGCTGACGCATCGTTGAACGTGGCGGGTGCGCAGCGCAGGAAGGGGCTCGTGAACGCGCTGCCCTTCAGCTCGTAGCGGCCCGGCTCGGTCTCGGTGGAGCACCAGTCCCACGTGTTGCCGCACATGTCGTAGACGCCGTACGGGCTTACACCGCTGGCGTAGCAGTCAACGGGGGTCGTGCTGCGCTTTCCGCCCTCTCGGCAGTTGACCTTCGCCGGGGTCCGCTGGTTGCCCCATGGGTAGATCTCGCCTCGCGTCCCTCGGGCTGCCTTCTCCCATTGCTGGGCGCTGGGGAGGGCCTTGGCGGACCACTGGGCGTAGGCGTGGGGCGTCGTGCCAGGTGACGAACACAACTGGGTGGTTGTCGAGTCCCTCGGGGATGACGCCGTTCTCCCAGTGCTGCGGCGGCTTGTGGTCGGTCGCCGTGACGAACCGGGCGTAGTCGGCGTTTGTGGTGGGGAACACGTCGATGTAGAACGCCGGGTGTAGACGGGTTCGCTGTTCTCGCCCGCGAAGTAGACGCCGGCCGGGACGAGCGTCATCAGCTTCCCGTCGATGGGGTGTCTGACCTGGTCTTCGTCGCCGACGGGCACGTCCGGCTCTGACTCGGGGCTTGCTGGCTGCTCTGAGGACACGCCCGGATCTTGGGCGGACGTGGCCGGGCTCGTCAAGCCGATCATCTCGGCGAACCGTGCCTGCACGTCGGGGCTACAGGCGGCGAGGATGGTGTCAAGGCCCTGCTGGTTGATGGGGCGGGGCGTGACGTTCCCCTTCTCCCATCTGACGATCATGCGTTCACTGACGCCGAGTTCTGCGGCGAACTCCACCTGGCTGACGCGCTTGGCGTCCCGTAGGGCGCGGGGCTTCCTTACCGGTCCAGCGTGAGACTGTGGGGGGCATGTCGGGTTCTCCGTAGCGGGGCGGTGCTCAGACGGCTTCGGCGGGGATCTCTTCGTATTCCTTGCGGAGAGTCGCCAAGATCGGGTGCGCGTCTGGGAACTCCACGTCGTTGATGGCCGTGATCGCTCGTACGCCAATGGCGGTGTTGGTGGCGAACGCGGCTTCCATGCGTGGTAGGTCGGAGAGGTTGACGGGGCGAAGGGATGTCGCGTCGTGCACCTGGTGGAGTAGGCGCATGGTCACGCCTGGGAGCACTTCGGCGTTGGGCCAGATGACTTGCTGTCCGTCGTAGAAGCCGATGTTCCACGTTGCGCCCTCGGACACGTACAGCTCCGGGTCGGTGAAAACGCAATCGTCGAATCCGTCGAGTTGGGCGTTGCGGCGGTGCCATAGGGCGCCGAACAGACCGACGTGCTTCTGTTCGGGCAGCTCGCGCACGTAGGGGACGGATTGCACCCGCATGGGGGCCATCGGCCATGCTCCGGACGGCCGGGTCGTGACGAGTATCTTCGGCTCGGCTTGGGCTCCGGGGTGGCCTAGCTCTAGGTCGGGGTCGTAGATCGTCACGCGGACGACGAACGCGCCGTCTCGTCCGGCGGTGGCCTGTCGGACGTAGTCGCGGACCTGTTGGCGGTCCAGCTCCTGGCTGAAGAGAACGCGGCAGTCTCGGACGAGTCGCTCTAGGTGGTGCGAAAAGCCTCTGATGTGCTGGTCTTCCATGCGCATCGAGGTGAAATGACCGTAGTTCACCAGAGCTAGCGCTTTGAGCTCATCCGGGGTGACAGGTACGCCGTTGAGTTCAGCCATGGGGCTCAGTCTGTCAGTAGATATGGGCTGCTCACATGGCCGGGTGCAGGACAAGTTCAGTGCTGCGTCGGTGTCAGGACATGGGAAAGGCGCGGTCGACACGACACCGTGGTTGGCATGAGCGGTCGTGTGCGTTCGGAAGACAAGGTGGTGCGGCTCGCCATGCCGCGTCTGCGCGGCAATGACTCGGGGCGGGCCGGCGGGCTGACCGAAAAAGAGCCTCAGGTCCTTCTCGCGGTGCTCGCCGAGGTCACTGCGGAACTCGATGAACTCCACGTCCGGACACGGCAGATCGCGGCTCGGCTTCACCGGGCCGGTACGGCGTCCCCGGTCCACGAGACCGGGGCGGCCTGAGACCAACGACTTCAACTGAGGAACCCTGCGATGGAAACGCTTGCGCACAACGATGACCCGGTGCTTCGTCGGCTCCAGGAGGAGTTCACCGGACACCGGATCTGGCGGGCTCGGCGCTGGGACGGGCGTCTCGGCGACTGGGTCGCCACGCTGCACGACTCGGCCGCGGGCGTCGATGCGACGGTGATCCGGTCGGACTCGGCGGCGTTGCGTGAGGCGCTGGTGCAGGAGCGGCAGCGTGCGGGGCGTCCGGTGTTGAAAAGGGCCTGGTGATGGTGGCGTGGACTCCCCGGCCATCACCGGATGGGGCCCCGTCCCTGCGCTGGGTGGGGCGGTCCTGGGGGCTGAGGCGGCGCGGCGGGTGCCTATCTCCCCGGATGCACTGGCCGCGCTGCCTCGGCCGTTTACTGCGCGACTGCTGCTCAACCGCTTGGCCGGGCGCTGCGGCGGCGCGGGTGGGGGTGGAGGAGCACCGTTACGCCGAGTCCTTGCCCATGCTGCGGGTGCACTTCCCCGATGTCGCGGGCCGGGGTGAGAGCGTGACCGTGACCGGCGCGGGCGGCGGGTGGTGGTACCGGTCCAGTACCGGGGAACTGCTGGCGCCGTGCTCTGATGTGGACCTGGCTGTCCTGCGGGTGATGACGTCGCTAGATCGGTGGATCGCGGCGGCAGGCTCGTCCTGGAGGACGGAAGGGGTTCTGATGGACGCCGGGGCGGCCCTCGCCGAGATCTCGGACCGCTTCGGGGTCACGTGCTGGCGGGGGCACTACACGCGGTCATTGTGGGCGCTGGTGCGCTGTGACCGTGGGTGGCGGCTGGTTGAGGCGGCGTCGGTTCGAGAGCTGTCATGGCCATCACGCATCCTGACGGGTGGCCGGGGCCGTGACGGCCGTACGGCATGGAGGAACGGTGGGGCACCGTGGGTTCCTGTGCCGTGCGGTCGTCGCTTTTCGTGGGTGGGCGGGATGGTTGGCGACGTTCGGCTTAGAGGTCCCTCGGTTGTGCAGATGAGCCCGGTGTGTCGCTGAAATCAGCTGATCAACTAGGCCGACGGCTCTGGGCACGCTGGGTCCGGCACAGCGGGGTCCGAACCGCGCCTACTGCCGAGGACCGCAGCATCATCTCGACCGATGCCTACCTCGTCCGGGCCCTGCACGGCCGGCGAGCTGTGCTCGCATCTCGGACGTAGCGGACGCTCGTTGTCACCGCGTCCGCCATGATCGCGGACGGTCCGGAGTGATAGAAGATCTTGAGGGTAGGCTCGCGAGGTGGCGATCAGGGCGCTGACCTTGGGAAACGGTGGAGCGGGTGACGGGAATCGAACCCGCGCTGTCAGCTTGGGAAGCTGAAGTTCTACCATTGAACTACACCCGCGTGGGGCGCTGGGGGCGCCGCCATGCTGTGGATACTGTACCGGATCGCCGGGTGAGGTGCTGCCTGAGATCGCGAGGTGCTGCGGAGGGCCAGTTCCCACGTGGGATAGCGTTTCGGCGTGCTGCTCTCCGATCGTGACATCAGGGCCGAGCTCGAGTCCGGGCGGGTGAAGATCGACCCGTACGAGCCCGGCATGGTCCAGCCGTCCAGTGTGGACGTGAGGCTGGACCGGTACTTCCGGGTGTTCGAGAACCACAAGTACCCGCACATCGATCCGGCCGTGGAGCAGCCGGATCTGACGCGGCTGGTGGAGGTCGAGGCCGAGGAGGCGTTCGTCCTGCATCCCGGGGAGTTCGTGCTCGCGTCGACGTACGAGGTGTTCGGGCTGCCGGACGATCTCGCGGCGCGGCTGGAGGGGAAGAGTTCGCTGGGGCGGCTCGGGCTGCTGACGCACTCGACGGCCGGGTGGATCGATCCCGGGTTCAGCGGCCATGTGACGCTGGAGTTGTCGAACGTGGCGACGCTGCCGATCAAGTTGTGGCCGGGGATGAAGATCGGGCAGATGTGCCTGTTCCGGACGAGTTCGCCGGCGGAGTACCCGTACGGGTCGGCGAAGTACGGGTCGCGGTACCAGGACCAGCGGGGGCCGACGCCGTCGCGGTCGTACCTGAACTTCCACCGGACGAAGGTGTAGCTCATTCGTTACCTGAATGTGATGAAAACACCCAAAAGATGAAACATGTTCTCTGGGCGGGTAGTTTCGGGTGACGCACAGGTACGGCGTCCGGTTGACAGCCTCTTTTGAGGTCCAGGCGCCCAGGGCGACCCGTTTCCGCGCATCGACGTGGGAACCCGGAAGGAGATCGTGTCAGTACTCCGCGCGGAAAGCGTCACCAAGCTCTTCGGTCGTAAGACGGCAGAGGCACAACGGAAACTGAAGGCGGGCGCCGATCTGAAGGCGGTCCGCGACCTCGGTGTGACACCGGCCGTGGTGGACGCCTCGTTCGAGGTCCGCCAGGGTGAGATCTTCGTGGTCATGGGCCTGTCGGGGTCGGGGAAGTCGACCCTCATCCGGATGCTGAACGGGTTGCTCGGGGTCACGTCCGGAAGCGTCGAGATCGACGGGCAGGACATCGCGAAGATGTCGCCGAAGGCGCTGCGGACTCTTCGGCAGAACAAGATCAGTATGGTCTTCCAGCACTTCGCGTTGTTCCCCCACCGGACGGTTCTGGCCAACGCCGCGTATGGGCTCGAGGTCCGCGGCGTCGCGAAGGAGGAACGCGAGAAGAAGGCCCGCGAGTTCCTGGGACTGGTGGGTCTCGAAGGCTGGGAGGACAAGCTTCCCGGCCAGTTGTCGGGCGGTATGCAGCAGCGCGTCGGGCTTGCGAGAGCGCTCGCTTCCGGGACCGACATCATCTTGATGGACGAGGCGTTCAGCGCCCTGGACCCGCTGATCCGCCGGGAGGTCCAGGACCTCCTTCTCGACCTGCAGGGCCGTTTCGGGAAGACCATCGTCTTCATCACGCACGACCTGAACGAGGCCATGCGCATAGGAGACCGCATCGCGGTGATGCGCGAGGGCCGGATCGTGCAGATCGGCACCGCCGAAGAGATTTTGACCGACCCGGCGAACGACTATGTCGCCCAGTTCGTCGCGGACGTGGACCGTACCAGGGTGCTGACGGCCTCGTCCGTCATGGAGAATCCGCTGGTCACGGTGCTGGCGTCCACGGGTCCGCGGACGGCGCTGCGGACGATGCGCGAGCACCAGACGTCGGCGGCGTTCGTGATCGGACGCGACCGCAAGCTGGTCGGCCGGGTCCGCGCCACGGTGATCGCGGACGCGGTGCAGGAGAACGTCCAGAAGCTCGACGGGCTGATCGACCTGGAGGAGCCGGAGCCGGTGGCGCCGGACACCCCGGTCGCCGACCTGTTCGTCCGCTGCGCGGAGAGCGACCTTCCGGTCCCGGTCGCGGACGAGGACGGGCGGCTGCTCGGCGTCATACCGCGGGTGACGCTGCTGGCGGCGCTCGGCGCGATCAACGCGAACGTGGAGGACGTGGTCGAGCAGGAACCGGAACTCGCGCTGGCGAAGGAGGGCGGCGACGGTGAGTGACGCGATCGAGCTGCCCCGGGCGCCCGTCGGAGAGTGGTTCGACAACCTGGTGACCTGGTGCACCGACAACCTGTCGTGGCTGTTCGACGGGATCGGCTCGGCGATCGAGTGGTCGGTCGACTCCCTGACGAGCGTGCTCGGGTTCCTGCCGCCGCTCGGCCTGACCGTGGTGCTTGCCCTCATCGCGCTGGCGATCAGCGGCTGGAGGCTCGGCCTGTTCACCGTCCTCGGCTTCGTGCTGATCGACAGTATGGAGCTGTGGGACGCGTCCATGGACTCGCTGGCCCTGGTCCTGGTGTCGGCGGTGGTGTCCACCGCCCTGTCCATACCGATCGGCATCGCGGCGGCGCGCAGCGACCTGGTGAGCCGGATCGTCCGGCCCGTCCTCGACTTCATGCAGACGATGCCGGCGTTCGTCTACCTGATCCCGGCGATCTTCTTCTTCAGCATCGGCTCCGTGCCCGGCGTGGTCGCGACGGTGATCTTCGCGATGCCGCCCGGGGTGCGGCTGACCGAGCTCGGCATCCGCGGGGTCGACCCGGAGATGGTGGAGGCGGGCGAGGCGTTCGGCACGCCGCCGAACCGGATCCTGACCCGCATCCAGATCCCGCTGGCCATGCCGTCCATCATGGCGGGCGTCAACCAGCTGATCATGCTGTCGCTGTCGATGGTCGTCATCGCGGGCATGGTCGGCGCGGGCGGCCTCGGCGGCGTGGTGCTGGAGGGCATCAACCGGGTGGACGTCGCGAAGGGCTTCGAAGGCGGCATCGCCGTCGTCATCCTGGCCATCTACCTGGACCGCCTCACCGGCGCCCTGGGCGAGGGCCCCAGCATGCTCCGCGCGCTGTTCGCGCGCGGCACGGCCACCCGCGGAGCGGCCCCCCGCGACGTGGCCGCCCCGACCGCCGACCTCGTCGGCTGAGCCCGCCGGACGGCGGTCGGCGGGCAGCCGGCGTGCACAGGCGTCCACAGGCGCCGGCGAAGGTCCCGCTCCCCCCTACCTCTCACTGATGCAGGACGACGAAAGGATGGGCATGCGTTTCAAACTGAAGGGTCTGACGGTCGCGGCGTTGGCGCTGACGCTCGGCCTGAGCGCCGCCGGGTGCGGCGACTCCGACTCGGGTGGGGGTGACGACAAGGAGATCACCATCGGCATGGTCTCGGGCTGGGCCGAGGGTGAGGCCGCGACGGCGCTCTGGAAGCGGCTGCTCACCGACAAGGGCTACAAGGTCGACGTCAAGACCCTCGACACGGGCCCGCTCTACGCCGGCATGTCGAAGGGGGACGTGGACCTGTTCCTCGACTCCTGGCTGCCCGGCACCCACGAGGACTACTGGAAGCAGTACGGCGACAAGCTGGAGAAGGTCGGCGCCTGGTACGACGCGGCGCCGCTGACGATCGCCGTCCCGGACTACTCGCCGCTGCAGTCCCTCGAGGACCTCAAGGGCAAGGGCAAGACGTACGACGGCAAGATCGTCGGTATCGAGAAGAGCTCCGGCCTGTACCGGGTGTCGCAGGAGAAGATGCTTCCCGCGTACGGCCTGCAGGACGAGTACAAGGTGACGACGTCCTCGACGGCGGCGATGCTGACCGAGCTGAAGAAGGCCATCGACGCCAAGCAGGACATCGTCGTCACGCTGTGGCGCCCGCACTGGGCGTACGCGAAGTACCCCATCCGCGACCTGAAGGACCCAAAGGGCGCGATGGGCAAGCCGGACACCATCTACACCGTCGCCCGTGAGGGCTTCGGCAAGGACCAGCCGGACGTGGCCGGCTGGCTGAAGAAGTTCAAGATGGACGACAAGCAGCTGGGGACCCTTGAGGACCTCATGGAGAACGAGTTCAAGGGCAACCCCGACGCGGCCGTCGACAAGTGGCTGAAGACCAACCAGAGCTACGCGACGTCCCTGACGAGCTGACGCCCGCAACGCCCCGACGCGAGGGCCGTCCTTGACGGTCCGACCGTCTCGGAGCAGTTCCTTTAGCGGAGGAAGGGCCGTCCGGTGATCCCGGGCGGCCCTTCGCCGTGCGCGGGGGTCATCCGGCGAGGCTGACGCTGAACAGGACGGCCACGATCCCGAGCCCGGTGGCGCAGAGCGTCATGACGCGCGGGTGGACGCTGTGCGCCTCCGGCAGGATCTCGGCGGCGGCGAGGTACAGCAGGACGCCGGCGAACGTCCCCAGGTAGGGCCCGAGGACGGCCTCCGGGACGGTCGCCAGCGTGCCGATCGCGGCGCCGGCCACGGGCGCGGCGGCGTCCGCGAACAGCAGCAGGACGGCGGGACGGCGGTCGGCGCGGTTCAGCGAGGCCGCGGTGAAGGTGTTGAACCCGTCCGCGAAGTCGTGCGTGACGACGGCCAGCGCGACGAACACGCCGACCTCGGTGCCGGACTGGAACCCGAGGCCGATGCTGAGGCCGTCCACCAGGCTGTGCAGGACGAGCGCGGACGCCGCGACCAACCCGCCCGCACCCCCCTTCCCTTCGGGGCCGCCGCCGACGCCGTGCGTGTGGACGTGCGGCGCGTACTCCTCCTCGTGCGCCCGGTGGATCGCGACGGCCTGCTCGACCACGTGCAGCAGCACGAACCCGCCCGCGAAGCCGATCATCGGCGCGGGCACGCCGAGCGGGTGGTGGCGGGTCATCGCCAGCGACTCGGGGATGAGGTCGAAGGCGACGACGCCGAGCATGAGCCCGCCCGCCAGCCCGAGAACGAGGTGCAGCCGGTCGCGGATCCGCATCGCCGCGAGACCGCCGGCGAGCGTCATCACGAACGCGAGGACGGACACGAGCACGGCCATCCCCGTGTCTTACCAGGGTGTCCCCGTTCAGAACCTCATCGGTGCAAGTGCCGCCCGCCCGGCGCGCACCCGCGGCCCCGGGACGCGCCGAGCGGACGGACGATCATCAGAAGCCGTCGCCGTCGACCACGGCCCCGGCGGGCGGGCGGCGGACGTCCACCGGCGTCCCGTAGGCGAGGTACTCGATGCGGTTGCCGGGCCCGCCGTCCAGCCGCAGCACGTAGGGCTCTCCGCTCGTCGCGACCTGGATCTGCACGCCGGGGCCGCCGTCGAGGGTGAGGGCGGGCGTACCGGCGACCGTCCCGGCCGCGCCCTTCTTCCAGGTGCCGGCGGCCTTCAGTGCCTCCTTCAGCAGGGACGTCCGGTCCGTGAAGGCGGCCAGGTCCTTGAAGTCGGCGCTCTTCGCGGTCGTCCTGAGGTGCTTGCCGGCGAGCAACTGCACCGCGCTCTTCCCACCGATCTCCTGCAGGAACGCCTTGTTGCCCTTGATGTAGACGTCCTTGCCGATCCTGGTGATCTCGACGCGCTGCCTGCCCTGCTGGAACCATCCGGTCGCCTTCGCCGCCCCCGCGAAGCCGACGTCGAGCGCGACCTTGCCGTCGCCGTCGTCGATCTGCCCGCGCATCCGCAGGTAGCGCGCGGACGCCGTCGCTTTGCGGGCGCGCGACAGGATCTCGGCGGGCCGCAGCTTCTCCACGCCATTGGACGCCGCGGCGGTCGCGCCGGCGGACGGACGCGCGGGCGCCGCCGCCGTCTTCGACGTCGTCGCGGCGTCCTCGGCGGGCCCGCAGGCCGCGCCGGACGCGAGCGCGAGGACGATCACGGCCGACACTCCGCCGGCCCGCAGTCGATGCTGAGGCATCCGCTGTTCCCCCTTTTACCTTCATGGGACATCGCCCTGGATGTCCGGAAAGAGGCTGTCGCAGGCGGATGCGGGATGACTGTCGTTATGCTGCGGTCACTGCGCCCCTGCTGCCGAACGACTGCCGGGGATCGGGGGGGACGGGAGGTGGTCGCGGTGCCGGGCGAGGGATCGTCACCGCGTTTCGAGATCCTGGGCCGGCCGACCGCCTGGCGGGACGGACGGGAGCTCGACCTCGGGCCGGGCAAGCAGCGGGCGGTCCTCGCCGTCCTGCTCCTGACGCCCCGCCGCCCGGTGCCGACGGCGTCGATCGTGGCGGCGGTGTGGGGGGACGATCCCCCCGACAACGGGGCGAACGTCGTCCAGAAGTACGTGGCCGGGCTGCGCCGCGTCCTGGAACCGGACCGCTCCCCGCGCACCCCGGGACGGCTTCTGACGCTCACCGCCGGCGGATACGCACTGCACGTCCCGCCGGAGGGCCTCGACACCGAGGTCTTCCAGGCACGCGTGAAGGCGGCGCAGGCGGTCGAGGACGCGGCGCAGGCCGAGGAGATGCTGCGCGAGGCACTGGCCATGTGGCGCGGCCCGGCACTGGCGGGCCTGAACGGCGCCTTCTTCGACGCGGCCCGCAACCGCCTGGAGGAAATGCGCGCAGCGGCCCTGGAAGCCCGCGCCGAAGCCGGCCTGGCCGCCGGCGAACACGCGCGCCTGGTGTCCGAACTGCTCCGGCTCGTCGCCGAGTTCCCGCTCCGGGAGGGCTTCCGCTACCTGCTCATGCTGGCCCTCTACCGCTCCGGCCGCCAAGCAGAGGCCCTAGCCGCCTACCGAGACGCACGCGACTTCCTCGCGGACGAGTTCGGCGTAGAACCCGGCGAACGCCTACGCGCCCTGCACCTGGGCATCCTCCGCTCCGACCCGACCCTGACCCCGCCCAGAAAGAACACCCCCACAACAACCTCGACTCCCATCACCACGCCCCAACACACCCCGCCGAAGCCGCCGCTCGACACCACACCACCGAACCCACTCCCCAGCACGACCGACCTGCCGCACACCGTCGCGGCGAGCGGGCCGCCGCACGGCGTCCAGCCGACCGACCTGCCGCACACCGTCGCGGCGAGCGGGCCTCCGGACGGCGTTCGGCCTACCGAGCTCGTGCACGGCGTTGCGGCTGGTGGGCTGCCGTATGGCGGTGCGGCGTCCGGCCATGGTCCGGGCGCGGCGGCGCAGGAGGCGTTCCGGGGTGGGGTTTCGGCTGAGTTGTCGTACGGCGCCCCGACGGTTCACGATGTTCTGCCTTCTGGTGCGGGGCCTCGGTCGGGGGTGGTGGGGCCGCCCTCGGTGGTGAGCGGGCGGCGGGTTTCGTGGCTTTTGCGGGCTGTGCTCGTGAGTCTTCCGCCGCTCAGTTTCGGGCTGGTCGCCTGGGCTCTGGTCGCCTACTTCGCGGCGCGGCGGCGGAGTCGGGGGCTTGCGGGGATGGCGGTTGGTTATCTGGCGCTGTCGATCGTCTTTCTCGTGGGCGCCACCAGCGGCGATCCCGAGCGGAGCAGCCCGTGGGACGGGCCGCTCTTCTTCGCGCTGCTGGCGACGATGTTCGGCGGGGCGGTGCACCTCGCGCTTCTCACCGCCGAATCGCCGGGCGGCGTGCCCGTGGTGAACGTCCAGTTGATCGAGCGGAGGGCTCGGCGGGACCAGGCGCGGTCGCTGGCGGCGCACCACCCGGTGATCGCCCATCGGCTGGGCATCGGACGTCCCGACCTGGCGACCGGGTTCGATGACGGCGGGCTGGTCGACGTGAACTCGGCACCCGAGCACGTGCTCGCCACTTTGCCCGGGTTGGACGCCCACCACGCGAAGCTCATCGTGCTCGCCCGGACGGCGCACGGGCCCCTCGCCTCAGTGGACGATCTCGTGGCCCGGCAGATCCTGCCCTACCAGGTGGTGCACGCCGTCCGCGAGATGATGATCGCCGTCCCGCCGCTGCGGGATACCGAACTCGTCCTCTGACATGAAAGGACCCCGGGCCGTGCGGCCCGGGGTCCCCTTCGCGTGCCGTGCTATTCGGCGGCGACGGTCTCCTTCTCGGGGGCGCGTCCCTCGCCGCCCTTGATGGAGCGGATGAGCAGCTGGGAGACGTCCACGACCTCCAGCGACTCCTTCGCCGCGCCCTCGTTCTTCTTCTCGTTGATGGCGTCGCCCAGCATCACCAGGCAGAACGGGCAGGCGGTGGAGACGGTGTCGGGGTTGGTCTCCAGCGCCTCGTCCACGCGCTCGGTGTTGATGCGCTTGCCGATGCGCTCCTCCATCCACATCCGGGCGCCGCCGGCGCCGCAGCAGAAGCCGCGGTCCTTGTGCCGGTGCATCTCCTGCGTCTTGACGCCGGGGACGGTCGCCATGATGTCGCGCGGCTGCTTGTAGACCTTGTTGTGGCGGCCCAGGAAGCAGGGGTCGTGGTAGGTGATGTTCTCCTCGATCGGGGTGACCGGGGTGAGCTTGCCGGTGTCCACGAGGTGCGCGAGCAGCTGGGTGTGGTGGACGACCTCGTAGTTCCCGCCGATCTGCGGGTACTCGTTGGCCAGGGTGTTGAAGCAGTGCGGGCAGGTCGCGACGATCTTCTTGACGCCCGCGTCGTTCAGCGTCTCGACGTTCTGCTGGCCGAGCATCTGGAAGACGAACTCCATGCCGAGGCGGCGGGCCGGGTCACCGGTGCACGCCTCCATGGGGCCGAGGACGGCGAACTTGACGCCCGCGATGTGCAGCAGCTCGGCGACGGCCTTGGTGGTCTTCTTGGCCCGGTCCTCCAGGGCGCCGGCGCAGCCGACCCAGAACAGGTACTCGGTGTCCTCGGAGACCTTGTCGTCGACGACCTCGACCTCGAAGTCCAGCTCCTCGATCCATTCGAGGCGCTTCATCTCAGACATGCCCCACGGGTTGCCCTTGTTCTCCAGGTTCTTGAGCATGACGCCGGCCTCGCTCGGGAACGAGGACTCGATCATGACCTGGAAGCGGCGCATGTCCAGGATGTGGTCGATGTGCTCGATGTCGACCGGGCACTGCTCGACGCACGCACCGCAGTTGGTGCAGGACCACAGGACGTCCGGGTGGATGACGCCGTCGTCGCCGACGAGCTCCTTGTCGACCTGCATGGCGAGCTTCTGCTCGTCGGTGAACGCGCTACGGGCTTCTTCTGATGCGGTGAGGTACGGCGCCTTGGCGAGCGCGTGGTCGCGCAGCTCCAGGATGAGCATCTTCGGCGACAGCGGCTTGCCGGTGTTCCAGGCGGGGCACTGCGACTGGCAACGACCGCACTCGGTGCAGGTCGCCATGTCGAGGAAGCCCTTCCAGGTGAAGTCCTCGATCTTGCCGCGGCCGAAGACGTCCTCGTCGGGGTCGGCCTCCTCGAAGTCGAGCGGCTTGCCGCCCGACATCATCGGCTGCGCGGCGCCGAGGCCGTCCGGGCGGCGCTTGAACATGACGTTCAGCGGCGCCAGGAAGATGTGCAGGTGCTTGGAGTGGACGACGAACACCAGGAAGACCAGCGCGACGCCGATGTGCAGCAGCAGGCCGACGGACTCCAGGATCTCCAGCGTGTCGTGGCTCATGCCCTCGAACGGCCGGCCGACCAGGTAGGAGAAGTACGCGCCCTTGCCGTAGGGCAGGTTGCCGCTGGCCCACTCGACGCCGCGGAAGAAGAACATCGTCCAGATGACGTTGAAGATCAGGAACAGCGTCCACCAGGCGCCGGACAGGTGCGAGCCCTTGAACCGGGACTTGCGGTCCAGCCGCTTCGGCGAGTTCTTGAACCGGATCGCGGTGAAGGTGATCAGGCCGGCGGTGCACGCGAGCGCGATGGTGTCCTGGACGAAGCCGATCGGCGGCCAGGTCTGCAGGCCGGGGATCTTGGCGTCCAGCCCGAACAGCAGCGCGACGGCGGCCTCGATGTAGACGGTCAGCAGCAGGAAGAACGCCCACATGACCGCGAAGTGCGCCATGCCCGCCAGCGTCCACTTCAGCAGTTTGCGCTGCCCCAGGACCTCGACGGCCTGGCCTTCGACGGCCTTCTTCGGCTCACGCTTGACCTGCAGCGTCCGCTCGGGGTCGGGCTGCCCGCTCATGGCGGTCTTGTACAGGAACAGCACCCGCCGACCGGCGAGTGCCAGAGCGACCGCCGTACCGGCGAGCCCAATGACCAACGTGATCCAGAACACTGTTCCGTCCTCCTGGGGTACGGGCGATGGCAGTCAGCGTAGGGCTCGCGACAGACTGCACGTCATCCGGGCCCCGAATACTACTCGGTAGTAGCTTATGCGTCACACGCCCTGGTCAGAACCGTATTCGCTCCCTTCCCAGGGCGCTGCGGCGCCGAACCGGGGCTGTGTCGTCCGTCATACCTTAGAGATCCGGGTTCCGATGAGTATCGGCGGGTTCCCGAGTCCATACCACAAGGGCGGCGCCCGTCCAGGGCGGTCCCGTCCACCGGTACAGCGAACGGAGGACCTGAGATGACCCCGATGCCCGACCTCGCACCCGCGTCCCGGCGCATGGCCGCGCTGCTCGCGAACGTCCCCGACCACCGGCTCACCGCCCCGACGCCCTGCGCGGACACCTCGCTCGGCGCGCTCCTCGACCACGTCAACGGCCTGGCCCTGGCCTTCACGTGGGCCGCGACGAAGAACTTCCCGGACGGCGGTTCGCAGCCGCCGTCCGCCGACGCGTCCAGCCTCCCCCCGGACTGGCGCGCCCGCATGCCCGAGCGGCTCGACGCCCTCGCCGCCGCCTGGCGCTCGCCCGACGCCTGGCAGGGCATGACCAAGGCGGGCGGCGTCGACCTGCCCGGCGCGGACGCGGGCAACGTCGCGATGAACGAGCTGGTCGTGCACGGGTGGGACATCGCCCGCGCCACCGGCCAGCCCTACGAGGTCGGCAAGGAGGAGATCGACTCCTGCCTCGCCTTCGTCGCCCCGGCGGTGGAGCAGAGCGGCGGCAAGGGCATCCCCGGCCTGTTCGGCCCGGCCGTCGACGTCCCCGCCGACGCCCCCGGCCTGGACCGCCTCATCGCCCTGACCGGCCGCACCCCCACCTGGAC
>NZ_SMJW01000199.1 GCF_004348335.1 Actinomadura bangladeshensis
GGAGCGGCGGGGGCTCAGGCGGGCCCGGCCTTGTAGCCGACACCGCGCACGGTGACGACGATCTCGGGACGCTCGGGGTCCTTCTCGATCTTGGCGCGGAGCCGCTGGACGTGCACGTTGACCAGCCGGGTGTCGGCCGCGTGCCGGTACCCCCACACCTGCTCCAGCAGCACCTCGCGGGTGAACACCTGGCGCGGCTTGCGGGCGAGGGCGACGAGCAGGTCGAACTCCAGCGGGGTCAGCGGGATGTGCCGGTCGCCGCGCTTGACCGAGTGGCCGGCGACGTCGATGGTGATGTCGCCGATCTGCAGGGTCTCGGGCGCGGGCTCGTCGGTGCGGCGCAGCCGCGCGCGGACGCGGGCCACCAGCTCCTTGGGCTTGAACGGCTTGACGATGTAGTCGTCGGCGCCCGACTCCAGGCCGAGGACGACGTCCACGGTGTCGCTCTTGGCCGTCAGCATGACGATCGGCACGCCGGACTCGGCGCGGATCTGCCGGCAGACGTCGATGCCGTCGGCCCCCGGCAGCATCAGGTCGAGCAGCACGAGGTCCGGCCGGGTCTCCCGGAACGCCTCGAGCGCCTTGTCGCCGTCGTGCACGAACGAGGGTTCGAAGCCCTCGCCACGCAGCACGATGCCGAGCATTTCGGCGAGTGCGAGATCGTCGTCGACGACCAGTACACGTCCTCTCATGGCCCTCATCGTCACAAAATCGGGGTTCGGTGGAGTGGGGTGCGATGCTCCGGCGCCACCTTGCCAGGGAGAGATATACCTTGGCGTGCAAGGTTACCCGCGTTTGCGTCGTACATGGCTCCCCCGCATCGGGTGGGCGGCTCGGATCGTACAGGTGACTCCTGAAACCAGCGCAAGGTTGACATCCCGTACATGACAGGATGACCTGACCCGCTCAGAGACCGCGGCGAGCCGCACCACGGCGAAGCCGCACCGCAGGGAAACCGCAGGGAGCCGAGAATGCCGGGACCGGACGGCTGGGACGACGACGCCGACGCCACCGATGTGGTGCGGGGCGTCCCGTTCCGTCCCATGTCCATCTCGGAGATGCTGGACGGCGCGATCGCCGGGATCCGCCGCCGGCCGCGCGCCACGCTGGGCCTGTCGGTGGCGATCAGCACGGTGATCCAGGTGGCGAGTTCGGTCGCCGCGTACTTCTTCATCGGCGACGAGGCCCGCGACGAGGTCACCCCCGAGGTGCTGCTGGAGTCGCTCGGCGCGCAGACCACCCTGACCGTGCTCGGGCTGGTGCTGTCGGCGTTCGGGATCCTGCTGATGGCGGGGCTGGTGGCGCCGATCCTCGGCCGCGAGCTGGTGGGGCTGCCGATCGCGCCGCGGCAGGCGTGGCGGGACGCCCGGCCGCGCCTCGGGCGCCTCGTCGGCACCGCCCTGGCCGTCATGGGCATCTCGCTGGGCGCGCTGCTGCTGCCGGCCGTGCCGTTCTTCGCGCTGATCGCGGTGGACGCGCACCCGGCGTTCGGCGCGCTCGCCGGGATCTTCGGGTTCCCGGTCGGCGTCGGCCTGATGGTGTGGCTGTACATCCTGTTCGTGCAGGCGGTCCCGGCGGTCGTCCTGGAGCGGCGGACGGTGACGGGAGCGCTGCGCCGGGCCGTCGCCCTGTCCAAGGGCCGCTGGTTCCGGACGTGCGGGACGCTGCTGCTGGCGCTGCTCGTGACCGTGTTCATGGGCTTCTTCGCGCTCCGCATCCCGTTCCTGTTCGCGCAGCTGGTCTTCTTCGGGGACGCGTCCGGCAGCGGCGCGACGATGGGCGCGCTCGCGGTCGACACAGCCGGCCGGATCGTCAGCTGGTCGGTGGTGCTGCCGTTCGACGCGGGCGTGATCGCGCTGCTCTACATGGACCGCCGGATGCGCCGCGAGGGCTTCGACCTGGAGCTGCGCAGCCGGGGCCGGTCCGCCGCCGCGATCACCGCCGGCCGGGTCGGCGGCGCCGACCCGGGCGGCGCACGCGAGGACGGGTTCATCGACCTCTGGCGGACCGATCCGGTGCCCGCCCGACCGTGGACGGGAGCGAACCCGTGATCCTCGACCCGATCGGCCGCGACGAGGCCCGCGAACTGGCCCGCCGGGAGCTGGAGAAGCAGATCTACCAGCGCGACAAGCCGTCGATGCTGGAGCGCTGGTGGGACGAGTTCGCCGAATGGCTGCAGGACCTGTTCAACCGGGCGCCGACCCCGGGGTCGCAGGGCAGCGGCGGCGGCTGGGTGTCCATCGCGATCATCGTGGTGATCGCCCTGGTCGCGGTCGGGCTGGTGGTGTGGCTGATGTGGGGCCGGCGCAACCTGCGCTCCCGCACGGACCCGCTGCTGGAGGAGGCGCCGTCCACGGCGCTCGACCACCGGGAGGCGGCCGAGCGGCACGCGGCGGCCGGGCAGTGGGCCGAGGCGATCCGCGAGCGGCTCCGCGCGATCGCCCGCGATCTGGAGGAGCGGGCGGTGCTCGCGGCGCGCCCGGGCCGGACCGCGGACGAGCTGGCGGCCGAGGCGGGCGAGGCCGTGCCGGAGCTGGCGGACGAGCTGGCGGCGGGCGTGCGGATCTTCGATGACGTCTGGTACGGCGACCGGCCGGGGACCGCCGAGGGGTACGCGCGGATGACGGACCTGGACGAGCGGCTGCGGGCGATGAAGCCGAAGCCGCTGGAGAGCGACGACCTCAGCCTGGCCGGGGCAGGCGAGGAAGGGGGCCCGCGGTGGTGACGCAGGCCCCGCCCGAGGCCGCGCCGGCCGAGCCGTCCGCGCGGCAGGTCGCGGGCCGCCGCTGGCGGTCGGCGCGCGGCGTCGTCGCGGCGCTGCTCGCGCTGGCCGTGATCGCGGTGATCCTGGCGGCGCTGCGCCCGTCGACGCCGGCGGGCTCGCTCGACCCGCGGTCGCCGAAGCGGGACGGCGCGCGGGCGCTCACGGAGATCCTGCGGCAGCACGGCACGGCCGTGACCGTCGTGCGGGACTACGCGGACATTCCGATGGCGGCCGAGGTCGGCGGCGTCCTGGTGGTCACGCACACCGAGCGGCTCACCGAGGACGACCTGCGGCTGCTGACCGGCTCGCAGCTGGACCTGCTGCTCGTCCGGCCGACGGCGGCGGCGCTGGACATCCTGGCCCCCGAGGTGCGGCGGGTCGGCCCGAGCTTCGAGGAGGCCGCGGCGCCGGGCTGCGCGCTGCCGGTCGCGTCCCTCGCCGGGAGGGTCGCCTTCCACGAGTCGGAGACCTACGAGATCAACGGCCAGGGGACGGCGTGCTACCCGGCCGAGTACGGCGGCGCCAGGGTCGTCCAGGTGCAGGAGAACGCGCACACGGTGACCGTGCTGGGGTCGGCCGCACCGCTGACGAACCGGCGGCTCGCCGAGGAGGGCAACGCCGCGCTCGCCATGAACCTGGCGGGGGCCGGGTCCTCGACGGTGTGGCTGTACCCCGACCTGCCGGAGGCCGGTGAGGCCGCCGGGCGGCAGTCGCTCGGCGACCTGCTGCCGTTCGGCGTCAAGCTGTTCTTCCTGGAACTGCTGGTGGCGGTGCTGCTGGTGGCCCTGTGGCGGGCCCGCCGGCTCGGCCCGGTCGTCGCGGAGGCGCTGCCCGTCATCGTCCGGTCCGCGGAGACGGTCGAGGGGCGCGCCCGCCTGTACCGGGCGGGCCGCGCCCGCGACCGCGCCTCGGACGCGCTGCGCTCGGGCGCCCGCGAACGGCTCGTCCCCCTCCTCGGGCTGCCCCTCGGCAGCGCGCAGGATCCCTCCGCCGCGCAGGAGATCGTCGCGGCGGTCGCCCGCCGCACGCCCTACGACGAGACGTACGTCGGGGCGGCCCTGTACGGCCCCGAACCCTTGGACGACGCCGGGCTCATCGCCCTCACCGGCGTCCTCGACGACCTGGAAAGGCAGGTACGGCAGTCTTGAACACCCCTGTAGAGCTCGGGAAGGACGACGTGCCCGGCAGCGGGCCGGCCGCGCTGTCCGAGGAGGCCCGGCGGCAGGCCGAGACGGCCCGCGCGGCGCTGACGGCGCTGCGCGGTGAGGTCGCCAAGACGGTCGTCGGCCAGGACTCCGTGGTGACCGGCCTCGTCATCGCGCTGCTGTGCCGCGGCCACGTGCTGCTGGAGGGCGTCCCGGGCACCGCCAAGACGCTGCTCATCAAGACGCTGTCGCGGGCCCTCGACCTGGACTTCAAGCGCGTCCAGTTCACGCCCGACCTGATGCCCGGTGACGTCACCGGGTCGCTGGTCTACGACAACCGGACGGCGGAGTTCGAGTTCCGCGAAGGCCCCGTCTTCACCAACCTCCTCCTCGCCGACGAGATCAACCGGACGCCGCCGAAGACGCAGGCGTCCCTCCTGGAGGCCATGGAGGAGCGTCAGGTCTCGGTGGAGGGCACCGCGCGCGCTCTGCCCGACCCGTTCGTGGTGTGCGCGACGCAGAACCCGATCGAGTACGAGGGCACCTACCCCCTGCCCGAGGCCCAGCTCGACCGGTTCCTCGTGAAGCTGACCGTGCCCGTCCCCACGCGGGACGAGGAGATCTCCATGCTGCAGCGGCACGCGACCGGGTTCGACCCGCGCGACCTGTCGGCGGTGAAGCCCGTCGCGGGCGCGGGTGAACTCGCCGCGGGCCAGGCCGCCGTCAGGACCGTCCACCTCGACCCCAAGGTCGCCGCCTACGTCGTGGACCTGTGCCGGGCGACCCGGCAGTCCCCGTCGCTGCAGCTCGGCGTCTCCCCGCGCGGTGCGACGGCGCTGCTGGCGACGTCCCGCGCGTGGGCGTGGCTGTCGGGCCGCGACTACGTCACGCCGGACGACGTCAAGGCGCTGGCCCGGCCGACGCTGCGGCACCGCGTCCAGCTGCGTCCCGAGGCGGAGCTGGAGGGCGCGACCGCCGACGGCGTGCTGGAGGGCATCCTCGCCCACGTCCCCGCCCCGCGCTGATGGCGCTGACCGGACGCCTGGGGCTGCTGGCCCTGCTCGGCGCGCTCGTCCCGCTGGTCGCACCGAGCTGGTGGACGCTGCTCGCGGTGTGGGGCGCCCTGCTGCTCGGCGTCGCCGCCGACCTCGCCCTGGCCGGGAACGTGCGGGCGCTGCGCTTCCACCGCGCCGGCGACACCAATGTGCGCCTCGGCGAGACGGCCCAGGTCGCGCTGATCGTGGAGAACCTCGGCCGGCGGCGCCTCAAGGCCAAGCTGCGGGACGTGTGGCCGCCCAGCGCGGGCGCCGCACCCCGCACGGTCAAGGTCGACGTGCCGGCCGGTGAGCGGCGCCGCGTCGACATGGCGCTGACGCCGACGCGGCGCGGCGACCGCAAGGCCGTCACCGTCGTCGTCCGCTCCGTCGGGCCGCTCGGGCTGGCCGCGCGGCAGCTCTCCCGCTCCGCCCCCTGGACGGTGCGGGCCCTCCCGGCGTTCCCGTCCCGCCGCCATCTGCCCGCGAAGCTGGCGCGGCTGCGGGAGCTGACCGGCGCGCACGTCGCGCTGATCCGCGGGCAGGGCACCGAGTTCGACTCGCTGCGCGAGTACGTGGACGGCGACGACGTCCGGTCCATCGACTGGCGGGCCACCGCGCGGCGCGGCGACGTCGTCGTCCGGACCTGGCGGCCCGAGCGCGACCGGCGGATCTACCTGGTGCTGGACACCGGCCGCACGTCCGCCGGCCGGGTCGGCGACATCCCCCGGCTGGACTGCTCGATGGACGCGGCGCTGCTGCTCGGCGCCCTGGCGTCCCGCGCCGGCGACCGCGTCGACCTGCTCGCCTACGACCGGCGCGTCCGGGCCCGGGTGGAGGGCGCGTCCCGGACGGACCTGCTGCCCGCGATGGTGCACGCCATGGCGCCGCTGGAGCCGGAACTCCTCGAATGCGACGCGGCCGGGATGGTGTCGACGCTGCTGGCACGCGTCCGGCAGCGGTGCCTGGTCGTGCTGCTGACCGAGCTGAACACGGCCGCGATGGAGGAGGGGCTGCTGCCGCTCCTGCCGCAGCTCACGGCACGGCACCTCGTCATGATCGCCGCCGTGTCGGACCCGCGCGTCGGCGAGATGGCCGCCGCCCGCGGCGACCTCGCGTCCGTCTACGACGCGGCCGCCGCCGAACGCGCCCGCGCCGAGCGCCGCCGCCTCACCGCCGAGCTGCGCGGCCACGGCGTCGAGGTCGTGGACGCCCCGCCGGGCGAGATCGCCCCCGCCCTCGCCGACGCCTACCTGGCCCTCAAGGCCGCGGGCAGGCTCTGATCCGCCCGTCAGCCGGCCACGGGGGCGGTGTCGGGGCGGAGGTCGGCGTCGCCGGTCTCGCCCTGGCGGGTGGCGCGGCGGCCGAGGACGATCACGTAGCTGAGGAAGGCGACCTCGGCGACGACGCCGATCGCGATGCGCAGCCAGGTGATGTGCACCCAGCCGGTCACGAAGCCCTCGATCAGGCCGGACACCAGCAGCACCGCGACGAGCCCGATCGCGATGCTGACGGCGGCGCGGCCCTCCTCGGCGAGGGCCTGGCCGCGGCGGCGCGGGCCCGGGTCGATGATCGTCCAGCCGAGCTTGAGGCCGCCCGCGACGGCCAGGTAGACGGCGGTCAGCTCCAGCAGGCCGTGCGGGAGGATCAGCCCGAAGAACACGTCGCCCTTGCCGTTCGCGAACATCAGCCCGCCGATCAGCCCCAGGTTGAGCTGGTTCATCAGCAGCACGTACACGGTCGGGATGCCGAGCAGGATCCCGAAGATCAGCGCGATCGCCGACACCCAGGCGTTGTTCACCCACACCTGGAACGCGAACGACGCCGCCGAGTGCTCGGTGTAGTAGTTGGCGAAGTCGTGGTCGACCAGCTCGCGGATCTCCTCCGGCGTGCCGATGCTCGCCTGCACCTCCGGGCTGTGCACCACCCAGATCGCGAGCGCGAGGGCGAGCAGGTTGCCGAGGACGGCGTTACCGAGCCACCACCACTTCATCCGGTACGCGACGACCGGGAACGACACGGTCGCGAAGCGGGTGACGTCCCGCCAGAGCGGCGCGTGCGCGCCGGCCACCGCCGCCCTGCCGCGCGCCACCAGCGACGACAGCCGGCTCACCAGCTGCGGGTCGGGCGAACTGGACCGGACGACCGACAGGTGCGTCGCCGTCCGCTGGTACAGCTCGACCAGTTCGTCGGCCTCGGCGCCCGACAGCCTGCGCCTGCGGTTGATGAGGTGCTCCAGGCGCATCCAGTCGGCGTTGTGCGCGGCCACGTAGGCGTCGACGTCCACCCGGCGAGACTAACGTGTCGGCTCACCGAACCGGCAAAATGGACGGACCACCCGCATTGGAGGATCAGGACATGGCCGAACTCGTCACCGGCGAGGCCGTCGCGCTCGACATCCGCGTCGCGCGCCTGGCCAGCCGGGGCTGCGCCTTCCTGCTCGACCTGATCTTCCAGGTGGTGATCCTCTACATGGTCGTCTACGTCACCGCGATGACCTCGCTCGTCGCGGACGAGGCGTGGACGATCGGGCTGACGCTGGTCGGCACGGTCGCCGTCCTCGTCGGCTACCCGTGCGTGCTGGAGACGCTGCTGCGGGGCCGGACGCTGGGCAAGATGGCGGTCGGGCTGCGCGTGGTCGGCGACGACGGCGGGCCGGTCCGGTTCCGGCAGGCGCTCGTGCGGGCGCTCGCCGGCGTCATCGAGTTCTGGACGTTCTACGGCTCCCCCGCGCTGATCACCTCGTTCTGCAACCGGCGCGGCAAGCGGCTCGGCGACCTGTTCGCGGGGACGATCGTCATCAAGGACCGGGCCCCGGCGTCCGCGCTGTTCGGCCCGGTCGCGGTGATGCCGCCGCAGCTCGCCTGGTGGGCCCGCACGCTGGAGATCTCGATGCTGTCGGACGAGCTGGCGATGACGGCCCGGCAGTACCTGGCGCGGTTCTGGGAGCTGCTGCCGGAGGTGCGCGACTCGCTGGGCCAGCGGATCGCCTCCCAGGTCGTCGCCGTGATCAGCCCGCCACCGCCGCCGGGGGTGCGGCCGGAGATCCTGCTGTCGGCGGTGCTCGCCGAGCGCCGGTACCGCGAGGAGGTGCGGCTCGCCGAGCGCCGCGCCCGCCGCATGCGCCGCCTCGGCCTGCCCGCCTGGGGCCCCGGCCCGGCACCGGTGCCCGTTCCGGCGATGGCGGCCGCCGGGGCGCCGATGTACTACGGCCCGGTCCGGCCGGGCCCGCCGGCCCCGCCGCCGTTCAGCGCTCCCGCCCCGGGGCAGCCGCAGTTCCTGCCGCCCCCGAACTACGGCGCCGGCCCGTACCAGAACGTCTTGGGCCTTCCCCGCACGCCGGACGGCTCCTAAAATCCGAATAACTTTCGGGTTTTGGAGGCGGGATGCGCGTACGTACGGTCCTCGGCCGGATCACCCTCACGGCGACCCTCGCCCTGACTCCATCCTTCGCCACCGGCCCGGCCGCACGCGCCGACACGGCTCCGCTCCCGGCGATCACCGACGACCAGGGCCGGACGCTGATCCTGCACGGGCTCAACACGGCGGGCAGCGCCAAGGGGCCGAGCGGGCTGCCCTGGGTGAGCCGGGACGACATCGTCCGCGAGGCGCGCGACCTCGGTACGAACTCCGTCCGCTACCTGATCCAGTGGAAGAACGTCGAACCCGAGCCCGGCCAGTACGACGACGCCTATCTGGACGATGTCGCGGAACGCCTGGCCTGGTACCGCGATCAGGGGATGCACGTCATCCTCGACATGCACCAGGACATCTACGGCCCTGCCGCCTGCGAGGGCTCAGGGAACGGAGCCCCCGCCTGGGCCACCTTCACCGACGGCCTGCCCTGCACCCCGCAGGACCCCTGGGTGCTCACCTACCTGCAACCGGCCGTACTGCGCGCCTACGACAACTTCTGGAACAACACCGGCGAGCACCCGGAACTGATGCAGCGCTACACGGCGATGTGGAGGCACGTCGCGAAGCGCTTCGCGCACGACCCCGCCGTCCTGGGGTACGACCTCATGAACGAGCCGTTCGGCGGGACGCGGCAGTTCGGCTTCTTCGAGGGTCCCATCCTGAGGCCGTTCTACCAGCGCATCGTCAACGCGATCCGTGAGGTGGACGGCGACAACTGGGTGTTCGTGGAACCGCAGGCACTCGGCCCCAACGAAGGGGCGGAAACGTCACTCGGCACGGTCCGCGACCCGCGTCCGGGTGGGCCGCGCATCGTTCTGGCCCCGCACTTCTATCCCGGCGGGGTCGACCTGGGCGGCTCCTACGACGGCCTGGCGAAGCTGCTCGTCCAGGCGCAGTTCGCGCTGTGGAAGCGCAACATGCCCGCCGCCGCACGGCGCCTCAACACCCCGATGTGGCTCGGCGAGGTCGGCGGCATGGGGCAGGGCGCGCCGGGCGCGGCCGACTTCACCGGTGACTGGCTCTCCATGGCGGACGAACTGGGCATCGGCTGGGCCTACTGGTCGAACGACCCGGGCTCGTCCGGCGTCGTCGACGGCGACGGGAAGCCGACGCTGTTCGCCAAGTTGCTGGCCCGCCCGTACCCGCGCGCCGTCGCCGGCACGTTGACCAGGACGTCCTACGCCGGCGGCGTCCTGACCGTCGCCTGGCGCGAGAAGCCCGGAGTGACCGGCCCCACGGAGATCTGGTTCCCGGTCACCCCGAAGGTCACCTCGACCGACCCCGGCGGGAAGTGGCGGACGCGCTGGGATGCGGACCGCCACGTCCTCTCGGTGTGGGCCGCCCCTGGAACTCCGTCCCACACCGTCACCCTCAAGCCTTAGCCCGGGAGGGTGCGGAGCCTGTCGTTGAGGGTCGGGCGGAGCTTCTTCAGGCACAGCACCGGCAGGTACGCGCCGTCCCTGGTCAGGTAGTTCGTGGCCTCGGAGGGGCACTCCTGCTGCGTCCTCACACGGCCGACGACCTTCGCGATGGCCAGGGTAGAGCCGCAGTCGGCCTTGTCGAGGTCGCCCACGTTGAACGAGGGGTCCTTGATGCAGTCGCCGGGCGACAGCACGCCGCCGCCGGGGCCGAGGCACACGACCGGCTTGGCGAGTTCGCCGCCGCCGAACGACCGCATCTTCATGACCTCGAGCGTCTTCGACGGGCAGGACTGCTCCGTGGCGACGCGCGCGACGACCTTCCCGTACCAGCCGGCCTTGGCGCAGGGCTGCTCCTTGCCGAACCCGATCGAGCCGCTGCTCACGCAGTCGCCCACGGACAGGAACGCGCCGCCCGCACCGGGGTCGCCCGGGTGCGGGCCCTTGAGGTTGCGGACGCACGCCTCGTAGTAGTGCTTGTCGGTGTCCTTGGCGCGGACGTTGGTGACGCCGTCCGTCCCGCCGGGGCAGTCCGGCTCGGAGCGGGAGGTGTAGGTGAAGCCGGACGCCTCGCCCTCGTCGGTGATCTTGACGACCTTGGCCTTGGCCGCGGCGTCGTCGCAGCTCACCCGGATGCTCGCGGGGATGCGGTTCCCGTCGTCCATGCCGAAGCCCTTGTCGACGCACTGCCCGGCCTTCACCGGGCCGCTCGGCGCGCCGCTCCCCTGCAGGAGCATGAACCCGGCCGCGCCCACGAAGAAGACCACCGCGGCGGCGATCACCACCCAGACGACCGGCGACGGCTTCTTGGCGCGCGGCGGCGGTGCCCCGAACCCGGGCTGCCCGTAGGGCGGCACGGGACCGCCCGGCGGCACCGGGCCCGCCGGCTGGGTCGGGCCTCCCGGCGGCGGGTACGGGCCGCCGGACGGCGGGATCCGCGCACCCTGCGGCGCGAACTGCGGGCCCGGCGGCGGCGCGGGGCGCCCCTGCCGCTCCGGCTCGCCCGGTGGCTGCCCCTGCCCCTGCATGTCCGCCTCCTTGATCACGAAGGGGACAAAGGTATCGAATGGGCCCCATCGATGCGCGGGATTCGGACCGGCCTAGAAGTTGGGGGGCGTCTCCAGATCGGTCAGTTCGATGCCGGGCCCGGCCAGCAGGACATCGCCGGCCAGGTGGATCGTCTCGACCTCTCCCGTGGCCAGGTCCGTGACCTCGTACTCCTGGACGGGCAGAGGCGTCGTCTCGGTCTCGTAGGCGGACGTCCCGGCGTGGCGCCAGCGCCACATGGTCGTCAGCGCCGACAGGGACGTCCCGCTCACCTGGACGAGGCGGACGTCCGTCCGCGCGCCCTCGTCCAGCTCCAGCGAATGCGCGATCGCGACCAGGAACCCCGGCGAGTCGGACACGAACCCCGCCGCGCGCTCCCCGTGCTCGGTGCCCGACTCCCCCGCAGCGCGCACCCACGCCAGTTCGGGCCCGGTCAGGCCGCCGCGCAGCCACCAGCCGGGCGTGACGAGTTCGACGCGGATCTGCCGCCACCGCGCGTCCACGACGAGGTCGACGCGGACACCGTCGTCCCGCCGGGACGTGTAGCGCCAGCCGCCGGGGCCGGGCGCGCACTGGAAGCGCTCCTCGACCCCCTCGTCCAGGTGCAGGTACGTCCCGGCCGGCATCAGGAGCCGATGCGCCAGGAGTGGAGGTAGTCCTCCTGGTCCGGGGTGAGCAGGTCGATGGAGATGGACATCGACGCCAGCTTCAGCCTGGCCACCTCCGTGTCGATCTCCTTGGGTACCTCGTGGACGGCCGCAGGCAGCGTCGCGTGCGCCTTCGCGAGCCACGCGCACGTGAGGGCCTGGTCGGCGAACGACATGTCCATGACGGCGGCGGGATGCCCCTCCGCGGCGGCCAGGTTCACCAGGCGCCCCTCGGCGAGCAGGACCAGGCGCCGGCCGTCGGCCAGCACGTACTCGTCCGTCTGCGGCCGGATCCCGCGATGCACCTCGACCGCCATGTCGCTCAGCGCCCGCACGTCGATCTCGACGTCGAAATGCCCGGAGTTCGCGAGGATGGCGCCGTCCTTCATCACCGCGAGATGGTCGGCGTTCACGACGTCGCGGTTCCCCGTGACCGTGATGAAGACGTCGCCGTCCGCGGCGGCCTCGGCCATGGGCCGGACGGCGAACCCCTGCAACGCCGCGTCCAACGCCTTGACAGGGTCGATCTCAGTAATGACTACACGCGCCCCCAGGCCGCGAGCCCTCTCGGCCAGACCGCGC
Source organism: Actinomadura bangladeshensis (assembly GCF_004348335.1). Lineage (GTDB taxonomy): Bacteria > Actinomycetota > Actinomycetes > Streptosporangiales > Streptosporangiaceae > Spirillospora > Spirillospora bangladeshensis. The sequence goes on from NZ_SMJW01000199.1 coordinate 12,055, forward strand.
CCGCAGTATCCGAAGCCCGCGATGACGACGGTCTTGCCGGCCAGCAGCGTGTTCGTCGCCCGCACGATCCCGTCCAGCGTCGACTGGCCCGTCCCGTAGCGGTTGTCGAACATGTGCTTCGTGTCGGTGTCGTTGACCGCGACCATGGGGAACTTGAGCGCGCCCTCACGCGCCATCTGGTGCAGCCGGATCACCCCGGTCGTCGTCTGCTCGCACCCCGCCTTGACCGTGCCGAGCAGGTCCGTCCGGTCGATGTGGAGCGTGTTGACCAGATCGCAGCCGTCGTCCAGCACGAAGTCGGGCCCGGTCTCCAGCGCCTGGTGGATGTGAGCGTAATACCCCTCGCGGTCGGTCCCCGCCCGCGCGAAGACCTCCACCCCGTACTCATGGACGAGCGCCGCCGCGGTGTCGTCCTGCGTGGAGAGCGGATTCGACGCCGCCAGCGCGACACTCGCGCCCCCTGCCTGGAGCGTGCGAATCAGCCCGGCGGTCTCGGTCGTGACGTGCATGCACGCCGCGACCTTGAACCCGTCCAACGGCCGCTCTTCAGTGAACCGCTCCCGGATCTGCCGCAGCACCGGCATGCTCCGCTCGGCCCACCCGATCCGCTTGACCCCTTCATAAGCCAGCGAACCATCCGCGATATCGCTCATGGACTCCCCACAGATGCGGCTGCCGGACGGGTCGGTACCCGCCCGGCAGCCAGACGCTCTTACGGCCTAGTACCGGTAGTGGTCGGGCTTGTAGGGGCCTTCGACGTGGACGCCGATGTAGGCGGCCTGCTCCTTGGTGAGCTCGGTGAGCTTGACGCCGAGGGCGTCGAGGTGGAGGCGGGCGACCTTCTCGTCCAGGTGCTTCGGCAGGACGTAGACGCCGATCGGGTACTCGTCGGTCTTGGTGAACAGCTCGATCTGCGCGATGACCTGGTTCGTGAAGGAGTTGGACATCACGAACGACGGGTGGCCGGTGGCGCAGCCGAGGTTCATCAGGCGGCCCTCGGCGAGGACGATGATCGAGTGGCCGTCGGCGAAGCGCCACTCGTGCACCTGCGGCTTGATCTCGATCTTCTCGATGCCCTCGATCTTGGCGAGGCCGGCCATGTCGATCTCGTTGTCGAAGTGGCCGATGTTGGAGACGATCGCCTGGTGCTTCATCCGGCGCATGTGGTCGGCCGTGATGATGTTGAAGTTGCCGGTGGTCGTCACGAAGATGTCGGCCTTGTCGACGACGTCGTCCAGGGTGGTGACCTGGAAGCCGTCCATCGCGGCCTGCAGCGCGCAGATCGGGTCGATCTCGGTGACGATGACGCGGGCGCCCTGGCCCTTCAGCGCGTCCGCGCAGCCCTTGCCGACGTCGCCGTAGCCGCACACGACCGCGACCTTGCCGCCGATCAGCACGTCGGTGGCGCGGTTGAGGCCGTCGATCACCGAGTGGCGGCAGCCGTACTTGTTGTCGAACTTCGACTTGGTGACCGAGTCGTTGACGTTGATCGCCGGGAAGGCGAGGGTGCCGGCCTTCGCCATCTCGTAGAGGCGGTGGACGCCGGTGGTGGTCTCCTCGGTGACGCCCTTGATCGCGGCGGCGGTCTCGGTCCAGCGGCCCGGCTTCTCGGCGATCGTGCGGCGCAGGGTGTCGAGGATGATGCCCCACTCCTCGGGGTCGTCCTCGGCGGCGGCCGGCACGGCGCCCGCCTTCTCGTACTCGGCGCCCTTGTGGACGAGCAGGGTCGCGTCGCCGCCGTCGTCCAGGATCATGTTCGGGCCGGAGCCGTCCGGCCACTGCAGGGCCTGGTCGGTGCACCACCAGTACTCTTCGAGCGTCTCGCCCTTCCAGGCGAACACCGGGACGCCCTTCGGGTCCTCGGCGGTGCCGTCCCTGCCGACGACGATCGCGGCGGCGGCGTGGTCCTGGGTGGAGAAGATGTTGCAGGAGACCCAGCGGACGTCGGCGCCGAGCTCCACCAGCGTCTCGATCAGCACGGCCGTCTGGATCGTCATGTGCAGCGAGCCCATGATCTTGGCGCCGCGCAGCGGCTTGGCGGCGGAGTACTCCTCGCGCACCGCCATCAGGCCCGGCATCTCGTGCTCGGCGAGCCGGATCTCCCGGCGCCCGAAGTCGGCCAGCGACAGGTCGGCGACCTTGTAGTCCATGCTTTCGTTGCTCCCTTGGTGATGGCGGCGCCGTCCGCGTGTGCGGCCCGGTACGCGAGGGCTTGACGGGTCCGTCGGACCGCGTCAACGCCGCGAGTCTACGGGCGGGCGGCGGGGGATGGCACGGCCGGACGCGACTTTCTAACACTGATTTGTCAGAATCGGCCCATGCGTATCACGGAGGCCGCCCGGCGGCTCGGCACCTCGCCCCGCATGCTCCGCTACCGCGAGGCCCTCGGCCTGCTGCCCGCCACCCGGGACGGGGCCCTGCGCGGGGGCGGCCACCGGCGGTTCGGGGAGGCCGAGCTGCGGGCCGTCGCGCTCGCCCTCGCACTGGAGAAGCGCTACGACATCGGCCCGGCCGAGCTGGCGTTCGGGCTGCGCGTCCTGGCCGAGCCGCAGGTGCAGGCGCACGTCCGGGAACTCGGCGAGCGCATCGGCCGGCTGTCGGCGCCGCCGGCCCGCGCCCTCGATTTCGAGAAGGAGAAGGCAATGCGCCTTCTGCGCCGGCGATGATCGCTAAGATCCCGCCGTTACCAGAGGGAAGGCGGGGCGGGTGCGTTCCATCGTCTACGGGATCGTCGGCATCGTCATCGGCGTCGGCCTCTTCATCGGGGGCATCGCGTCGAGCGGTGACGACGAGGTGAAATGCGGCGGCCAGACGATGTCGCCGGGCGACACGTGCCGGACCGTCAGCAACGGCAGCTCGACCGAGCGCTCCTACGAGGAGCAGAAGTCGCAGAACGGCCGGGAGGCCGTGCTGATGATGATCTTCGGGCCGGTTGTGGCCATCGGTGGCCTGGTGTTCCTCGCCGGCTCGTCGCTGGGACGCCGCCGCCGCGTCCACCGCCCCGCCCACCAGTACCCGACCGGCGTGGTGCTGTCG
>NZ_SMJW01000019.1 GCF_004348335.1 Actinomadura bangladeshensis
ATCTACTACACTTATGCGATCGTCGGCAGCGTCCGATGTGTATAAGAGCCAGGGCCTGGGAGGCCACCAACCTGTACACCGTCGCGTCCGCGATCGTGGCGGCGGCGCGGCGGCGGGAGGAGACGCGCGGCAGCCACTGGCGGGAGGACTTCCCCGAGCGGGCGGACGGTGCCTGGCAGGGCCACCTCGTGACGCGGCTGGTCGGGAACACTCTGACGACCACGTACGAACCTCTGGAAGGACAGCGCTCATGACACCGGAACTCTCGCAGCGTCTCGAAGCCGCCGGGCTCGATCCACAGACTGTGGAAAACCTCGTCCGGACGGCGCTGGCCGAGGACGGCGACGTCGATGTCACCAGCATGCCGATCTTCGCGCCCGAGGAGACCGCCGCAGGAGACCTCCGCGCGCGGGAGGACGGCGTCGTCGCCGGCATCCCCGTGGCCTGTGTCGTGTTCGAGCTGCTGGACGTCGCGTACGAGGCGAAGGCCGAGGACGGCGACCGGGTCGTGCCGGGGCAGGTTCTCATCTCGGTCAGCGGCCAGACCAGGGCGGTCCTCAGGGCCGAGCGGACGGCCCTGAACTTGCTCACGCACCTGTCCGGCATCGCGACGGCCACCCGGCAATGGGCGGACGCCATGGAGGGCACCAAGGCCAAGGTGCGCGACACCCGCAAGACCCTCCCCGGACTGCGCGCCCTCCAGAAGTACGCCGTGCACTGCGGCGGCGGGGTCAACCACAGGATGGGCCTGCACGACGCCGCGCTCATCAAGGACAACCACATCGCGGCGGCCGGAGGCGTCACCAAGGCGTACGAGGCGATCCGCGCCGTGTACCCGTCCCTGCACATCCAGGTGGAGTGCGACACCCTCGCGCAGGTGGAAGAGGCGCTGGCAGTGGGCGCGACGAGCATCCTGCTCGATAACATGTCGGACGCCGAGACGGCCGAGGCGGTACGCCTTGTCGAGGGGCGGGCCGAGCTCGAGGCCAGCGGTGGCCTTACCCTGGACCGGGCCCGAGACGTCGCCGTGACCGGGGTGGACTACCTTGCCGTCGGCGCGCTGACGCACTCGGCGCGCGTGTTCGACATCGGCCTTGACTTTTCCTGACCAGCGGGGACCTGATGCTGCTCACCATCGACGTCGGTAACACCCAGACCGTCCTCGGCCTGTTCGAGGGCGACGAGGTGATCGAGCACTGGAGGATCAACACCGATCCGCGGCGGACCGCCGACGAGATCGCGGTCGTCCTGCAGGGGCTCGTCCAGCAGAGCCCGCTGCTGGCCGAGACCGACATCAGCGGCATCGCGCTGTGCTCCACGGTCCCGTCCGTCCTGCACGAGATGCGGGAGATGTGCCGCCGCTACTACGGCGACGTGTCCGCGGTGATCGTGGAGCCGGGCGTCAAGACGGGCGTCCCGGTCCGCATGGACAACCCCAAGGAGGTCGGCGCCGACCGCATCGTGAACGCGCTCGCCGCCGTCCACACCCACGGCGGGCCCGCGATCGTGGTCGACTTCGGCACCGCGACCACGTTCGACGCCGTGTCCGCGAAGGGCGAGTACGTGGGCGGCGCGATCGCCCCCGGCATCGAGATCTCGATAGACGCACTGTCGTCGCGCGGCGCCCAGCTGCACAAGATCGAGCTGGTCCGGCCGCGCAGCGTGATCGCCAAGAACACCGTCGAGGCGCTGCAGTCCGGCATAATCTTCGGTTTCGCCGGCCAGGTGGACGGCATCGTCGAGCGCATGTCGGACGAGCTCGCCGCCGACCCCGAGGAGGTCACGGTCATCGCGACCGGCGGCCTCGCCCCGCTCGTCCTGGAGGAGTCCCGCTGCATCGACGTGTTCGAGCCGTGGCTGACCCTCATCGGACTCCGCCTCATCTACGAGCGCAACACCCCGTAGCGGCGCAAGTCGTTCGCGGCGCGTCCGGCCGGGTGGATAGCCTTGGGACGTGAGTGACGAGACCTTCGACGAGCTCCCGGAGCAGATGCGCGTGCGCCGGGAGAAGCTCGACCGGCTCCGCGAGAGCGGGATCGACCCCTACCCGGTGACCTTCCCCCGGACGGCGACGATCGCCGAGATCCGGGAGAAACACCCGGACCTGGAGCCGGGCACCGAGACGGGCGAGAAGGTCGGCGTCACCGGTCGCGTCATGCTGATCCGCAACACCGGCAAGCTGTGCTTCGCCACGATCCGGGACGGTGGCGGCGACCTCCAGGTCATGCTGTCGCTGGCCAAGGTCGGGCAGGAGCAGCTCGACTTCTGGAAGCGGGAGGTCGACCTCGGCGACCACGTCGGCGTGGAGGGCGAGGTCATCACGTCCCGCCGCGGCGAGCTGTCGGTCATGGCCGACCGGTTCGCCATCACGTCCAAGTGCCTGCGTCCCCTTCCGGAGAAGCACGCCGGGCTCACCGACCCGGAGGCGCGGGTCCGGCAGCGGTACGTCGACCTCATCGTCAACGACGAATCGCGGAAGATGGCACGGCTCCGCAGCGCGACCGTGCGCGCGGTCCGGGACTTCTGGCACGAGGAGGGCTACCTCGAGGTCGAGACGCCCATGCTCCAGCCCATCCACGGCGGGGCGACAGCACGTCCGTTCACGACGCACATCAACGCGTACGACATGGAGCTCTACCTCCGTATCGCGATCGAGCTGTACCTGAAGCGGCTCGTCGTCGGCGGCATCGAGAAGGTCTTCGAGATCAACCGGAACTTCCGGAACGAGGGCGCGGACTCCACGCACAACCCCGAGTTCACGATGCTGGAGGCGTACGGCACGTACCTCGACTACAACGACATGGCCGACCTGACCCAGCGGATGTACCAGAAGGCCGTCGTCGCCGCCCTGGACACCACTGTCGTCGTCCATGACGGAGTGGAGATCGACCTCGGGCTGCCGCAGTGGCCGCGCATCACGCTGTACGGGTCGGTGTCGGAGAAGCTGGGCGAGGAGGTCACCCCGCACACGCCGATCGAGGACGTCCGCAAGCTCGCGGACGCGCACGACATCTCGTGGGACCCCAAGTGGGGGCAGGGCAAGCTCGTCCAGGAGATCTTCGAGGAGCTGATCGAGCACACCCTCGTCCAGCCGACGTTCGTCATGGACTACCCGGTCGAGACGTCGCCGCTGACGCGCCAGCACCGCGAGGAGCCCCTCCTCACCGAGAAGTGGGACCTCATCGGCTTCGGGACGGAACTCGGCACCGCCTACTCCGAGCTCGTCGACCCCGTCGAGCAGCGCCGCCGGCTCACCGAGCAGTCGCTGCTCGCCGCGGGCGGCGACCCGGAGGCCATGCAACTGGACGAGGACTTCCTGCGCGCACTGGAGTACGCGATGCCGCCCACCGGCGGGATGGGCGCCGGCATCGACCGGATGATCATGGCGTTCACCGGCAAGGGCATCCGGGACACGATCCTGTTCCCGCTGGTCAAGCCCGAAATGTGACCGGCAGGTCGCGCAGGCCCCGCAGGACGAGGTTGTCCCGGTAGACCAGGTCGCCGCCCGCGGGGTCGGCTCCGGCGAGGGCCACGTCGCGTTCGAAGAGCTTCTTCAGCGCGACCTGGCCCTCCAGCCGGGCCAACGGCGCTCCCAGGCAGAAGTGGATGCCGTGCCCGAACGACAGGTGCCGCGGCGTGTCGCGTCCCTCGGTGTAGCGGGCGAGGTCGAGGCGGTCGGGATCGTCGAAGACGGCCGGGTCGCGGTTGGCGGCACCGGTCAGCAGTAGGACGAGCTTGCCTCGCTCGATGAGCGTTCCGTCCAGGTCGACGTCCTCAAGGGCAGCCCTGAGGGTGAGCTGGACGGGCGGGTCGTAGCGCAGCAACTCCTCAACGGCTGCTTGGACGCTCTCAGGACGTGCACGGAAGAGCTCCAACTGCGCGGGATCGCGGAGCAGTGCCAGCGCGCCGTTCCCGATGAGGTTCACGGTCGTCTCATGGCCCGCCACGAGGAGCAGGACGCACGTGGCGAGCAGTTCCTCCTCCGACAGGACGTCCCCGCCGTCGGAGACGCCCACGAGGGCGCTCAGAAGGTCGTCCTGTGGTCGCCGGCGCCGTGCGGCCGCCAGTTCCCGGAAGTACGCCGCGAACTCCTCACGGGCCGTCTCGCGCTCGGCGATCTCGGCCTCCGGCAGGAGGAAGTCGGGGTCGAGCCCGCGCGCGAGGCTGTCGGACCAGCCCTTGAACAGGTCGCGGTCCCTCGCGGGGACGCCGAGCATCTCGCTGATCACGATGACGGGGAGCGGATACGCCAGCGCCGCGATCAGGTCGACCTCGCCGGACAGCCCGTCCAGCAGCCCGTCGACCAGCGCCTCCACGCGCGGCCGCAGCCGCTCGACGAGCCGCGGTGTGAACGCCTTGCTGACCAGCCGCCTGAGCCGGGTGTGGTCGGGCGGGTCCATCGTCAGGAACGACGGGTTCCGCGCCCGCGATTCGCGCCACAGGCCGCCGCCCTCGGGGCGATGCCCGAACCGGGGATCGCGCAGCACCTGCTCGCAGAGGCTGTAGGAGGTCGTCACGCGGAGGCCGACGTCCGTCCGGTGCAGGCGGTCTCCGGCGGCGGCGAGACGGCGGTAGTGGGCGTAAGGGTCGGCGCGGAAGGCCGGATCGCCCGGATCGAACCCGAGGACCGCCGCGGCTTCGGCCTCCACGACCTGCCCCGTCCTGTCCTCCATGCCCTAAGTCACCCGGATTTGAGACGATCTGTCAATAGTTTGGGCGGCCGGGAGCCCGCCGGGCCCGCCGTCGTCCTTGACGGCGGATCGGGGCGTTAAGCGCTTTCGCGGATGACGAGCTCGGGGCGCTGGACGACCTGGCGGTGCTGGTGCGACTTGCCCTCGCTCATCTCGGCCAGCGCCAGCTCGGCGGCCTCCCAGCCGAGTTCGCGGCGCGGCTGCCGGATCGTGGTCAGCGGGACGGCGGCGCTCGCGGCGAGCTCGATGTCGTCATAGCCGATGACGGCGATGTCGTCCGGGACGCGGACGCCGAGCCTGGTCAGCTCGTTGATCAGCCCGATGGCCAGCAGGTCGTTGGCGCAGAACACCCCGTCCGGCCGCGGCGTCATCGCCATGACCTCGTGGGCGGCGGCCTGGCCCTCGGTGGGGCTCAGCGCGTCCTGGACCAGTGTGCGGGGCTTGGCGAGGCCCGCCTCGACGATCGTCCGGGCGGCGCCGTCGCGGCGCTCCACGCAGGGCTGCGGCTCCGGGACGCCGGTCACGAACACGATCCGCTCGCGGCCGATGCCGAGCAGGTGCGCGGCGGCGATCTCCCCGCCCGCGACATGGTCGACCCGCGCCGAGCACACCTGGGGGGAGTCGCGGTCGATCAGCACCACGCTCATGCCGGCCGCGCGCAGCCGGGAGATGTCGCCGGGGTTCAGCCCGACGGGGATGATCAGCACTCCGGCCGCGCGCTGCTCCGTCAGCAGTTCCAGTGAGCGGCGCTCCTTGGCGGACTGGTGGTCGCTGGAGAGCCACAGGGCGTCGTGGCCCGCCTCGTTGAGCGCGGCCTCGGCACCGCGCGCGACATCGGACGCGTAGGGGTTGGTGAGGTCCTCGACGACGATGCCGAAGGCCCGGCGCGGCTGGTCGCCGAACTCGCCCGCGGTGCGGTCGGGGCCCCGGCGGAGCCGCCGGGCGGACTCGTTCCGCACGAATCCGAGCTCCTCGATCGCCGCGCGGACGCGGTCACGGGTAGCTTCGGCCACGAGGTCTGGCCGGTTTAGGACATTCGAAACGGTCCCAACTGAGACTCCAGCCCGCCTCGCGACCTCACGAATACTGGTCTGTGGCAACTCGCTCCTCGTCCCGCTCCATGGGTGTTTTCCCAGGTAGTGGAGTTATATGCGGCATGCCACCGATGATGCGGCCACGCTGCGTGGTCACACGGTCGCATAGCGCATTTGGGCAGCGCTTGACGGGCCGGATCCGGCCGCCTAGCGTTCCGAGCCGAAGCGTAGCTTGAAACGATTCACGATCTTGCTCCGCGGCGGGATCTGGCGAGTCCAACGAGGAGGGACGGGTGCGGATGGCTGGCGATCTCATCCCGGCTCCCTCGGACGGTCAACGAGTGAATCGTCACCCGGAGTTCCCCCGAACGACCCCGCAATCGGCCAGGCGGCCACCTCCGGCCAAGCTCGCGAAACAGAAAAGGAACCCGATGATCTAGTCCGGAAGGCTCCGGACCCGGCAACCCAACGCGCGTACAGAGGCCCAACCCGTGCCTGTGCAGCGGACGGCTGCATCCCCGCGGTCATCACCACGGACGAGGGAGGACGGAGTGGAAACAGCCACACTCGCACGTCGTGGCACCGACGATTTCGGGCTGAGCGAGGAGGAGATCCGGCTGCTCGCCCAGATCGCGAGCGGTGTCACCGCCGATGTGGCGGCACGCAAGCTGGAGTTGAGCGCACGGACCTTGCGGCGCCGGTTGCGGACGATCTGCGACCGGCTGGAGGTCAACACTCCTATCGAGGCCGTGGTGTGGGCGGCCCGGAGGCAGCTCATCTAGCGGCTTCACCCCCGACGCCCGCCAGGGGACGGGCGGGCGTCGCACAAGGATCCAGGCGGCGAACACAGTCGAATTCCGTCCGACCCCGCAGCGGCGGCGCCGGCGCCCAGGCAGGTAGGTCCCTGCAGAAGGCGTCGCCGCGGACGGCGTTCGAACCCCGCGCCCGATGGATCTCCTCGCCATGCGCGCCGTCAACGGCGGCACGGGGGAACGGGGCGCGGGTCAGGCGACCCGGACGCCGCCGGCGAAGGGACGTCCGGCCATGGAGACGATCTTCACGACGTCACCGGTCTGGGGCGCGTGGATCATCTTGCCGTTGCCGATGTACATCCCCATGTGGTGGAGATCGGAGTAGAAGAACACGAGGTCGCCCGGCTGGAGCTGGCTGCGCGACACGTGGGTGCCCGCGTTCCACTGGCTGCCGGTGTAGTGCGGGAGGTTGATGCCCACCTGCTTGTAGGCCCACATCGTGAGGCCGGAGCAGTCGAAGGTGCTCGGGCCGGCGGCGCCCCACACGTAGGGGCGTCCGAGCTTGCCCATCGCGTACCGCAGCGCCTGCGCGGCCTTGCCGGTGCCGATGACGGGGAGCTTGGCGAGCGCCGAGGGGTCCCGCTTGACGATCGTGCCGCGGATCTTCTCGTACGCGTCGGTGATCTTCTTGCGCTGCGCGTCGAGCTGGGTCCGCAGGTCCTTGACCTGCTGGGCGCGCGCCTCGGCGGACTTGCGGGCGCGCTGCGCGGCCTGCATGGCCTGCATGAGCCCGAGCACCTTGGTGCTGTCCTGCTTGGCGAAGTAGTGCAGGGTCGCGGCCTGGTCGAGGACGGCCTGCGGGTCCTGGGAGGCGACGAACGAGACCGTCGGGTCCGATCCGCCCTGCATGTAGCTGGTCGCGGCGAGGGCGCCGACCTTCTCGCGGATCGCCGCGAGCGACTTCTCCTGCCGCGCGGCGTTCTCCGTGGCGACCTTGGCGGCGCGCTTGGACTGCGCGAGCTTCACCTTCATGCCGTTGTACTGCTCGGTGAGCTGCTCGAGCTGGTCGGCGAGCTGGAACGCCTTGGAGGTGAGCTCCTTGGTGGAGGGCTCCGGGTCGGCGTGCGCGACGGCGATGGTGTGCGGGGCGATGACGTGCGGTGCGGCCGTCAGCGCGATGAGCGCACCGGCCACGGTGACCGCGCGGCCGCGAAATCGTGAAAGGGAAGCAGGCCGCGAGTGCTGCACGAATTCTCCTCTCCTCATCCGCCTACCGGGTCAGCTGACGGGTTGGGGCCGGAGCAGCCCGTCCGCGAGCGTGCGCGGGTGACGTCAGCGGGACAATAACGGAGCGCGCAATGGATGCCAACCAGAACCCATGAACTCGCAGGTCGCCAGGGCGGGGCGTGCTGGACTGCCGAGTACGCCCCGTGGTGGGAACTGTGTTTTAAGTCACTTTTTCGAGAGCGGACGACTTGTGCGCGACTTCGGCCTAGTCGTTTTTATCTAGTCACACATGGAGAGCGCTCACCGCACGTCTGGGCACGCATGCGTTCGGTTGCGGACGCGTGCGTTCGGCCGGACCCGGTGTTCGATAATCTCGCCTGTTTGTGGAGGTCGTGATCCGGCGTGCCCGTACCGCCGACGTTCAGGAGATCCGCAGGCTGGTCGATCTGTACGCCGGATCGGGGCGACGCCTGCTGAAGAAGAGCACGGTGAAGCTGTACGAGGACGTCCAGGAGTTCTGGGTGGCCGAGGACGTCCGGCAGGGGTCGCCGGGGCCCGTGATCGGCTGCGGCGCGCTGCACGTGATGTGGGAGGACCTCGCGGAGGTCCGCTCCGTCGCCGTGGACAAGGGGCACGGAGGGCGCGGCATCGGGCACCGCATCGTCACCCGGCTTCTGGACACCGCGCGGGAACTGGGCGTGCGGCGGGTGTTCTGCCTTACCTTCGAGGTGGAGTTCTTCGGCCGCCACGGCTTCCAGCAGATCCTCGGGACTCCGGTGGCGCCAGAGGTGTACGAGGAGCTTCTCCGCTCTTACGACGAAGGCGTGGCAGAGTTCTTGGACCTCGATCGGGTCAAGCCCAATACGTTGGGCAACACCCGGATGTTGCTTCGCCTGGAGGACTGACCCAAATGAGCGATTCCCCCAACCGCGGGCGGCGTTACCAGCAGCCGCAGGGGCAGGGTTCCTACGGCCCGCCGCCCCCGTACCAAGGTCCCCAGTGGCAGCAACCGCAGCAGCCTCAGCAACCCCAGCAGCGGCAGCCGTCGACGCAGCAATGGCAGCAGCAGCCCCAGCAGGACTGGGGGCAGACCTACGAGTCGTCCTACGACCAGTACGGCGACGCCTACGGCGACTCCCACGGCGGTGAGATGCAACTGGCCCCGATCCTCCGGCGGGCCGGTGCCAGGGTCATCGACAACGCTCTCGTCGCCGTCTTCGGGTTCGCGCTCGTCCTGCCCGTGACGGTCGCCGCGTTCGGGCTCGGCGACAAGAGCGGCAGCGACCAGGACGAGGGCGGCATCTGGAACTGGCCCATCATCTTCACCCTGTTCTGCGTCATGTCGGTGCTGCCGTTCCTCTATGAGGCCGTCCAGCTGTCGATGTGGGGACGGACGCTGGGCAAGCGCGTCCTGGGCCTGGGCATCGTCCAGGCGCGCCCTGCGGGACGCCCCATGAGCACGACACAGGCGGTATGGCGAGCGGGGATCGTCCACGTCGGCTACCAGGTCGGTGTCTTCTTCTTCCTCATCCTGGCGGTGATGGTGTGGGAGTACGCCGCGTATGGGATGGCCCTTGTCTGGGTGGGCGGCCTGATGGCCTACCTGTGGGCGATCTGGGACCAGCCCCTGCACCAGGCCCTGCACGACCGTTTCGCCGGCACGCTCGTCATCGATGAGCGGACCGGATACGACGAGTACTCCGAATACACCGAGTACGCGGAGTAGGGCCGCGATGGCGGTTCCCCTTGCCGAACCCGGCCAGCGGCTGCTGGCGCGCGTCGTCGACACGCTCGTCGTCGGCGTGCCCGTCATCGTCGTCATCCGCGAACTGGTGTCCGGACACATGGTGGACGTCGTCGCGCCGCCCGCCGTGGCCGGCTGCATGCTCCTGTACGAGGCGGTCCAGCTGGCCCTCTGGGGCCGGACGCTGGGCAAGCGCTTCGCAGGCATCGAGGTCGTCACCGCCTTGCCCGCCGCAGAGGCGGGCAAGGCGGACGCAGAGGAGGCGAGCGGTGCGCCCATGGGCGGCCTTGGGGACATCCCCGTCTCCGTTCCGGGCTTCGTGCCGGTGACCGCGCCTCCAGAGGCGGAGACCGCGTCTGGAGGCGCCGCGTCCCACGGGGGCGCGTCCGAAGGCGCCGTGCCCGGCGAAGTGGAGGCCGGGGCTCATCCCGGCGTGCTGCACTGCGTTCTCCGGGCCGCGGTCTATTCGCTGCCGATCGCGGTGCGCCCGGTTCCCGTCCTCGGCGTCTTGGCGAGCGTCGTCTGGGTCGTGAACGCCGGGGTCCTGTTCGAGGGGACGCGCCGCCAGGCCGTCCATGACAGGCTCGCGGGGACACTCGTTGTAAAGCGCGCACGCCGCGATTCCCAGGGCTTCTGAGGCCCGCTCAGGCCCGTTCGGGCGCCCTCGGAGGAGGCTTGATCCCCGGCGCCGCCGTCCGTTCGGCGATCTATCGCAGGACGACGGTATTCACTTGCCTTCTACATCCTTCCGAGATGCCCGGGTCTGTTTCGGACGCTCGCGTTCGCGGGCGATTCCCAGCTTGTTCCGGTTACGGCCCTGAATCCACCGGGATCTGTCGTGTCCCGGATGCCGCCTCCGGATTGAAAGTTGCTTCCCGCGCTGTTGCCGCGCCGCCAACTGCGCGGACTACTGCGCCGTCTACTGTGTCGCCTACCGCGCCGACTACTGTGCCGTCCGCGGTGTCGCTTCATAGCGGTACCGGACTTACTCTGGATGCGACACCGTCTCACCGGAACGGACTTTCCCGCACGCATGCGCGCGGCGGCGGTTGGTGGACCACGTTCGCCCTGCCGCTCCCGTGTCCGAGGACGAAGAACTGGGGATCGGGCGGTCGGATTGTGCCTCAATCTCCTGATTTCCGGCTTCAAGGGCGAGGGTGGGCTTCGGCGGGATCGCCGATGGCCGTGGGGATGGCGACTTCCCGTCCGGTGGGCGGCGTATGGGCGGCGGAACCGTGAGCCGTCCGGCGGCGGAACAGATTTTCGGCGCCGCCGAGTCCGCCGTTATCCCTCGACATCCGCCGGTCAGGCGATGATCTCCGCGAAAGCGGGAGCCCGGCGAACCCGCTCCAATGGACTGCAGCCCCTCTGCCCTGGTCGCGCCTGTCATGGGAGGTCGGGCGCGGTGGACCGCGGCAGTGGCCGGTGACACCGGTCACGTGCCAAAACCCCATGACGTCCCCGCGCAGGAAATTCACCCGCGCCGAGCCGCGCCGGGCCCCTCGCCCGGGCCCCGGAGGCATCGGAAACGGCGATCGCGATTACGGCCGGTCACCGCACGGAAGACGACTTCGACCGGATCCCGGTTGGTTCCCGGTTCATCGCCGAGCCTTGAATTGTCATCCGCGGAGTTCTCGGTATATCTTTGTCAACCGATTGAAAGTTTGCTCCAGCCGAAAGGTCTGTCCCCATGGCACAGAAGGTTCAGGTGCTTCTCGTCGACGACCTCGACGGTGGCGAGGCGGACGAGACCGTAGCGTTCTCGATCGACGGCGCCTCCTACGAGATCGACCTCAGTGGCGCCAACGCAACGAAGCTGCGGGAATCGCTGCAGCCGTTCGTGGAGAAGTCCCGCAAGGCGGGCACGGTCTCGCGTCGCCGCCGGCAGCGCGGCGCGTCCAGCCGGGAACGCAGCGCCGAGATCCGCGCCTGGGCCAAGAACAATGGCATCAAGGTCAATGAGCGCGGACGCATCCCGGCCCACGTGATCGAGCAGTACGAGGCGGCCAGCTGAGCCGCTCTCCCACTGGCGGCCCGTCTCCGTTAACGAGACGGGCCGTTCGTCGTTTCACGATCCATCCCCGCCCGTGTTATACGCGTCGTCCAGTCTCCGGCGCGTTTCCGGCCGTCCGGCCCGCGGCGTTTCGGAGCCGTCTGCCGGGGTGCGTTTCGCGGGCCGTCCGGTCACGCCGTGTTTCCGGAAGCGTCCGGCCGTCCGGGCGCGCCGATTCGGCCCGCGCCGCGATGCGCATCGCGATGCCCGACCGATCCGCGGACCGATCCGCGCAACGGATTCGGCCGTTCGCTTGTGGCGTAGCGGCAGCGGGGTTCGGTGCGGACGCGGCGAGGTACACAGGCGGCGCGGGCGGAACTGCGACCCCCATTCGGCAGGCTCGGCCCGCGCCCCGCTCGACCTGCGGAAAGCCCCCGTTCGCTTGCGGCGTAGCGGGAACATGACGCACCGATGCGGTAGTTGGATGAGACTGAACAGCGCATAGCTGGGGAACGTCTCCTGGTGGGAGTGCACCGGGCGGCCTCCTCGGGGCGGGCTAGCATGCGGAAGGACAGTTCCGGACGTTCCGGACTCTGCCCAACCGCTCTGTGAGGAGCGACGAGATGTTCGAGAGGTTCACCGACCGCGCGCGGCGCGTTGTCGTCCTGGCTCAGGAGGAGGCCAGGATGCTCAACCACAACTACATCGGCACCGAGCACATCCTCCTTGGCCTGATCCACGAGGGCGAAGGTGTCGCTGCCAAGGCTCTGGAGAGCCTCGGGATCAGCCTTGAGGCGGTCCGCCAGCAGGTCGAGGAGATCATCGGCCAGGGTCAGCAGGCGCCGTCGGGCCACATCCCGTTCACTCCGCGTGCCAAGAAGGTCCTTGAGCTGTCACTGCGCGAGGCGCTGCAGCTCGGCCACAACTACATCGGTACCGAGCACATCCTGCTCGGGCTGATCCGTGAGGGCGAGGGCGTCGCCGCCCAGGTGCTGGTGAAGCTCGGCGCTGACCTCAACCGGGTCCGCCAGCAGGTCATCCAGTTGCTGCACGGCTACCAGGGCAAGGAGCCGGCCGCCTCCGGCGGTCCCTCGGAGTCGGCTCCGTCCACCTCCCTCGTCCTCGACCAGTTCGGCCGCAACCTGACCCAGGCGGCCCGCGAGGGCAAGCTCGACCCGGTCATCGGCCGGGACAAGGAGATCGAGCGGGTCATGCAGGTGCTGTCCCGCCGCACCAAGAACAACCCCGTCCTCGTGGGCGAGCCCGGCGTCGGTAAAACGGCCGTCGTCGAGGGGCTCGCGCAGAAGATCGTCAAGGGCGAGGTGCCCGAGACGCTCAAGGACAAGCAGCTCTACACCCTCGACCTCGGCGCCCTCGTCGCCGGGTCCCGGTACCGCGGTGACTTCGAGGAGCGCCTGAAGAAGGTGCTGAAGGAGATCCGCACCCGCGGCGACATCATCCTGTTCATCGACGAGCTCCACACGCTGGTCGGTGCGGGCGCCGCCGAGGGCGCGATCGACGCCGCGTCCATCCTGAAGCCGATGCTGGCGCGGGGCGAGCTGCAGACCATCGGCGCCACCACGCTGGACGAGTACCGCAAGCACCTGGAGAAGGACGCCGCGCTGGAGCGCCGCTTCCAGCCGATCCAGGTCGCCGAGCCGTCGCTGTCCCACACGATCGAGATCCTCAAGGGCCTGCGGGACCGCTACGAGGCGCACCACCGCGTGTCGATCACCGACAGCGCGCTGGTCGCGGCCGCGCAGCTCGCCGACCGCTACATCAGCGACCGGTTCCTGCCCGACAAGGCGATCGACCTGATCGATGAGGCCGGCTCGCGGATGCGCATCCGCCGGATGACCGCGCCGCCGGACCTGCGCGAGTACGACGAGAAGATCGCCGACGTCCGGCGCGACAAGGAGTCCGCGATCGACGCGCAGGACTTCGAGAAGGCCGCGGCGCTGCGCGACTCCGAGAAGCAGCTGCTCGGCCAGAAGGCGCAGCGGGAGAAGGAGTGGAAGGCCGGCGACATGGACGTCGTCGCCGAGGTCACCGACGAGCTGATCGCCGAGGTCCTCGCCACCGCCACCGGCATCCCGGTCTTCAAGCTGACCGAGGAGGAGTCGACCCGGCTCCTGCGCATGGAGGACGAGCTCCACAAGCGCGTCATCGGCCAGCACGACGCCATAAAGGCGCTGTCGCAGTCCATCCGGCGCACCCGCGCCGGCCTGAAGGACCCGAAGCGTCCCGGCGGCTCGTTCATCTTCGCCGGCCCGTCCGGCGTCGGTAAGACCGAGCTGTCCAAGACGCTCGCGGAGTTCCTGTTCGGCGACGAGGACGCGCTGATCCAGCTCGACATGTCCGAGTTCATGGAGAAGCACACCGTCTCGCGGCTGTTCGGCTCCCCGCCCGGCTACGTCGGGTACGAGGAGGGCGGCCAGCTGACGGAGAAGGTCCGCCGCAAGCCGTTCTCGGTCGTCCTGTTCGACGAGATCGAGAAGGCCCACCAGGACATCTTCAACTCGCTGCTGCAGATCCTGGAGGACGGCCGCCTCACCGACGCGCAGGGCCGCGTCGTCGACTTCAAGAACACCGTCATCATCATGACGACGAACCTGGGGTCCAAGGACATCTCCAAGGGCGTCTCGATGGGCTTCGCCCGTCAGAACGACGAGCAGGGATCGTACGAGCGGATGAAGGCCAAGGTGTCGGAGGAGCTGAAGCAGCACTTCCGTCCCGAGTTCCTGAACCGCGTCGACGACACGGTGGTCTTCCACCAGCTCACCCCGAAGGAGATCATCCAGATCGTCGACCTGATGATCGCCAAGGTGGACGACCGGCTCCACGACCGCGACATGGGCATCGAGCTGCGGCAGGAGGCCAAGGACCTGCTGGCCATCCGCGGCTACGACCCGGTCCTCGGCGCCCGGCCGCTGCGCCGGACGATCCAGCGGGAGATCGAGGACAACCTGTCCGAGAAGATCCTCTACAACGAGCTGAAGCCGGGCCAGATCGTGATCGTGGGCACCGAGGGCTTCGACCCCGAGAACAAGGACTCGGCGGAGAACGCCAAGTTCACGTTCAAGGGCGTGCCGAAGCCGACGGGCGTCCCGGACAGCCCGCCGCCCATCGAGGGCGCGGTCAACTTCAACAAGGACTGACGTCCACGCGAGGGGCCCGCGGCCGGATCCGTTCCGGCCGCGGGCCCTTCCGCATGCCCGCGACCGGGCGGTGGGGCAGGCCGTTCGGGACGGTGCCGGCGGGCATATCCGGCCGCGAGCAGGGGATGCATCCGCCTACGCGGCCCGCGCGCAACTTGTGTGCGCGGAGGACCCGCGTACGCGACCCGACTCGACGCAGCAGGAGCCAACGTGAGCCGACCGCCGCGCATGACCCTGTCCGCCCCCGTCCTGGACGCTCCCGACCCGCAAGCGCTCGCCGACTTCTACCAGCGCCTCCTGGGGTGGACGGTCGTCCAGCAGCATGCCGACTGGGTGAAACTGCGGCCGCCGGGCGGAGGCACCGGCCTGTCCTTCCAGACGGAGCCGATCTACGAGCCCCCGACCTGGCCCGCCGCCGAGGGCACCCAGCAGATCGAGGCCCACCTCGACTTCGAGGTGGACGACCTGGAGGCCGCCTGCGACCACGCGGAGGCCGTGGGAGCCGTCCTGGCGGACTTCCAGCCCGAAGACGACGTCCGCGTCTACCTCGACCCCGCGGGCCACCCCTTCTGCCTCTTCCTCCCCGAACCCGAGTCGCCCGCCTAGCAGACGCGATCCCGCACCACCCGCACGAACGAAGAACCAGGCATCGACGGTAACGCCCGACGCCCCCTTGAAGGCCGGCACGGCGCCTCGCACCGGGCTGGGGGCACCAGCACGCCCGCCGCCTTGTGCCACCGGTTTTCCACAGAACGCCGTTCTACTTCCTTGTCTCCTCCCCGTCCCAGAGGATTCCAGTGGACGCGGGAGATGTCGGAGGCGGGGAATAGTGTTCGAACATGCGATCGAATGTGGTCGGGGCGGCGGCGGAGGAGTTCCGGCGGCGGGAAGCACGCGTGCCGGTCGGCGAGGCGCGTATCGCGGAGGCCTTCCGGCGGGACGTACGGGCCCGCGCGCCGGAAACGATCCCGATCTTCCGCTCCCGGCTGCAGGGCGAACTGCTCGCGCGCCTGCTGCTGGGTCCGGTGCGCGAGGTGTCGATGCTCGACCTGGCCGTGATGCTGCGCACCGACCTCGCGTCCGTGATGCGCGAGGTCGAAAGGCTGGCGCGGGCGGGCATCCTCACGCTCCGCCGCACCCTGGCCGGGCGGCTGGCGGCACGCAACGCGGCGAGTCCGCTCTACGAGCCGCTCGCCCACCTCCTGATGCTGACGTTCGGCCCCGCGGCGGTCGTGGCAAAGGAGTTCGGTCGGCTGCCGTCCGTCCGGGAGCTCTACCTCTTCGGGGCCTGGGCCGAGCGGTACGAGCATCCGCGGGGCGACGGTCCCGGCGATGTCGAAGTGCTGGTGATCGGCGACGTGGGCCCGGACGCCGCGTTCGACGCGGCCCAGGAGGCGGCCGCGCGCCTCGGCCTCCCCGTCCACCCGGTCGTCCGCACCTCCGCCCAGTGGGACGAAGACACCGACCCCTTCCTCCGCGAGATCCGAGCCGCCCCTCTGACAAGGCTCTGAGCCAACAGGGAGCCGCCGCAGCCCCCGACGACAGCACGGCCACGATCAAGACGTGGTCCACAGTCGCGCCCGTGGTCGCGACCCGCCGCTGGCTCAAGTCGTGGTTCGCCGTCACGGTGCGGCCGAAGAAGACGCTGTCGAGTCCGGTGTCCCGGGTAAGCCGGACTGGGTGACCAGATCGTCCAACCGGGCCGTTCCCGCGATGCTGAACAGGCCGATGCGCCTGGGGCCTCCTCGGCACGGCCGTCTGCCGCCCGCGAGCACGCGCCGGCGACGCCGTCACTATGCCGAACGGCCTCAGCACAGAGCCATGGAGCGGGGCATCAAGGGGAGATCAGGCGGAGTTCAGCCAGGTGGCGATCTCGGAATGGAGGCGGGTCTTCGTCTCGGGTGGGGCGAAAGAGGCGGTCACGGTGTCGCCGGCCAGTTCGGCGAGGGTGCGGTCGTCGTAGCCGAAGGTGTCGCGCACGTTGGCGTACTCGGTGGTCAGCGACGTGTTGATCAGCGCAGGGATGTCGGTGTTGAGGGTGACGAGCAGGCCCTCCTCGCGGAGGACGGGGAGGGGATGGGCGTCCAAGGACGGGGCGAAGCCCAGCGCGACGTTGGACGACGGGCACACTTCGAGCGGAATCCCGCGTTCCCGGACCTCCGCCACAAGATCGGGGTCGTCCAGGATGCGGATGCCGTGGCCGAGGCGCTCGGCGCGCCCGGGGCCGAGGGCCTGCCGGATGCTGGCGGGCCCCTCGCCTTCGCCCGCGTGGTGGACGACGTGCAGCCCGGCGTCGCGGGCGGCGGCGAACACCTCGGTGAACGGGTCGCCGGGATGGGCCTCATCGCCCGCGAGCCCGACGGCGATCACGCGCTCGTGGCGGCGGGCGAGGTCGAGCGTCCGCCAGGCGCGTTCGACGGAACGGCGCCGGGAGTGGTCGAGGATGAGGCGGCACTCGATCCCGAACGCGTCCTGTCCGGCCTCCAGGCCTTCCAGGACGGCTTGGAGGGGCATGCCGAGGTCGCCGAGCCGCTCACCGTGCCCGGCGGCCGTGAACGACACCTCGGCGTAGCGGACGCCTTGGGCGGATTCGTCCGCGCAGAACTCGTAGGCGATGCGGCGGAAGTCGGCGGGGCGCCGCAGGCAGGCCCGGACGAGGTCGTTCCGCGCGAAGAAGGAGGCGAAGTCGCCGAACGTGCCCGCATGGGCCGGTACCTCCACACGGTTGGCCGCGCTGATCTCCCGCAGCGTGGCCCACCGGACGGTGCTCTCCAGATGGACGTGCAGATGGGCTTTGGGCAGGCTCAGCAGGTCGCGCACGCCCGTACGCTACGGCCGTCCCGGCTGCGCCGCCCAACCATTATTCGCGCTGAGCGGCAGGGCAGAGGGAACGCCTGGAACCGTACCCGCGTCCGGATCGCCGAAATGATCAAAGACCGGCTGCGCGGCCCGCCGCCGATTGCCTCCACCGGCACGATCGCCGCCCTGAACTGGGCTGCGGGCATCGAGGCCACTGCGGCGTTCGTCCTGATCTACCAATCGGCTGCGCGGCTCGCCGCCGGTCCCCGGTGCCCGGTCGATCGGCCGGCAGTCCAAGAGGAGTCAACGTGTCCAACCGCATCCAGCGCATCGAGGATGGGCAGCGCATCGAAGGCATCGCGCGTCCCGTCTTCATCCACAACCTCTCGTACCACTTGACGGACCTTCTGGTGTTCGCGGACGGTGCGATCAACTGCTGGGACTGGGTCGACCTGGACGGCCTGCGCGAGAAGCTCGAGTCCGGCTGGGTGGTGACGGAAGTGCCCGAGGGCGCTGAGATCAGCGCGTTCGAGCTGGGGCGCTGGAAGGCCGCGGAGCCGATGTTCGGCCTCACGCCGGAGATGCTCCTGGGGGAGGTGGCCGACGACATCGAGAAGCTGAACGGCCGCCCCGACTCCACGGACCGCTGCCTGGCGGCCCTGGACCGCTACCTGGAGTCGCGGGACGAGGCCGACAGGCTGGCGCTGCGCGAATCGTACCTCGAAATTCCGCAGCACAGGCGGCATTACTCGCTCGGCGATATGGACAATAAAGACCGGCCTCTCGTCTACCTGTGCACCGATATCGGAGAGCGTCCGGTCGGCGGATGGTTCGACGACGACGAGATCACGGAGGCCATGCGAGAATGGGCACTAGAATACTTTGCCGAACGTGACCGCGTCCGCGCCGATTACGCTTCCAGGCGCCCGGCGGACGACCCGAAAGAACCTCCGAAAGGAACGATACGCCTCGGCGGACGCATATTTCCGAAGGGATTTCCCGAAGATGTGGGAATCCACGTCCTGCAGAACGATTACCCGTCCCCGATCGATGTTGGCGGCCTTGTCTACCCGTCCGTCGTGCATGCCTACTGGGCCTTGGCCACCGACGATCCCGAGGTCAGGGAGCGAATCCGTGCGGCCGAGCGGCCCGTCGAGGCCCAGGAGTCCGCCGCGGAGGCACCCCGCGTCCAGGACTGGCCGCACGTGCGGACGGCCGTGATGGCCGGCCTGCTCCGTGCGAAATTCACGCAGCACCCCGAACTGGCGGAAATGCTTCTCGGCACGGGTGACGCACCGATCGCCTACAGCGGGATGGATTCCGACCACTGGGTCATCCATGGCGGAACGGGACGCAACTGGATCGGCCGACTCCTCGAACTGATCCGCTCCGAACTCCACGCCCAGAGATCCGGCCTCCCCTTCCCGTGAGTTGCCGCTGCACGGCATGGCAGAGAATTGAGGCCGCAACCTCTGCGTCCGCACTGATATCGCCGCCGGCATGGTGCGGCTGGTGCCGCCCTGGTCAGGCGGGAAGGGCGTAGCGGCCGTCGTCCAAGGGGTCGACGAGACCGTCGGCGATGAGGGCGTCGAGGGCGCGTTCGCGCTGGACGGCGTCCGACCAGACGACATCGAGGGTCGGCTTTTCGACCGGTCCTTCAGCGTCCCGCAGAACGGCGAGGATGCGGCCACGGCACTGGCGGTCGGTGCCCGCGTACGTCTGGCCCCGGCGCGGCGGCCCGTCGTAGGCGGGGCGTCCGGCGAGTTGCCAGGCGCATGTGCCGAGCACCGGGCAGTCGACGCAGCGGGGCGTGCGGGCGGTGCAGACCAGCGCGCCCAGCTCCATCACGGCGACGGCCCAGCGCGCGGCCGTCGGCGGATCGACCGGCAGGAGGCTCTCCGCGAGCGCCACCTCCGCCTTCGTCTGCGATTTCGGCGGGTACTCGACACCGGACATCAGCCGGGCCAGGACTCGCCGGACGTTCGTGTCGAGCACCGCATGCCGCTGCCGGAACGCGAAACTGGCCACGGCCGCGGCCGTGTAGGAGCCGATGCCGGGCAGCGCCAGCAGTTCCCCATGCGACGACGGGACCTCGCCGCCGTGCCGTTCGGTGATCGCGCGGGCGCTCTCGTGCAGCCGCAGCGCCCGCCGCGGGTAGCCGAGCCGCCCCCACGCCCGGACGGCCTCGCCGGACGGTTCGGCGGCCAGTGCGGCGGGAGTCGGCCAGCGCGTCATCCAGGCGTCCCAGACGGGCAGGACGCGGGAGACGGGCGTCTGCTGGAGCATGATCTCGCTGACGAGGACGCCCCACGGCGTCGCGTCCGGCGCCCGCCACGGGAGATCCCGGGCGTTGGCCTCGTACCAGTCGAGGATCGGAGCGGTGTAGACGGAGTTCAGGTTCATGGCGCGCCGCCATTGTGGCACGCGGCGGGTCGTCCCCAGTTCCCGGTCCGCTGACTGCATACTGACCGTATGTGGCCGAATACTGGACGTGACTCCGGCGGTTCTGGGGTGGACCAGTACTGGCGGCGCCGCGCGCTGGCCCTGGCCGGCGCGCTCGGTGCCGTCGGCCTGCTGGCCTGGGCGTGCACCGGGACGGGCGAGGGCGAGCCGGTCCGGAACGCGAAGGCGGCCGAGAGCGCGAGCCCGCCGCCCCCGCCCACCGCGATGCCGACCGTCACGGTCACCACCACGACCACGCCCGAGCCGGAGCCGGCGGACGACGGCGGCCCCTGCGACGCCAAGGACCTCGTCGTCAACATGTCGGCCGCCGACACCACCTACACCGGTTCCGAGCGGCCGGAGTTCCGGGTCACGGTCGTCAACACGGGCAAGGGCAAGTGCACGTTCGACACGGGTTCGCTGGACGTCCGGATCACCTCGGGTTCCGACCGCATCTGGTCGTCCGACGAATGCCGTCACGGCAACGCCCCGAAGGAGACGCTCCGACGTGGCATCCCGTACGTCGACACCGTCACCTGGGACCGCACCAGAGGCTGCAAGGGCAAGACCAGGGCCCGCCCCGGCACCTACGTGGCCGACCTGAAGGGCATGAAGACGAAGGAACACATCTTCCGCCTCCGCTAATGGGAGCCACCGGGTCGGCCACAAACCGCGCTGATCCTGAGCCGTGCTGATCCTGAGCCGTGCTGATCCTGAGCCGTGCTGATCCTGAGCCGTGCTGGCCCCGAGCCGTGTCGATCCCGAGCCGTGCTGGTCCCGAGCCGTGCGGTGGGCCGGGGGTCAGACGTAGCGTTCGAGGATCGAGGATTCGGCCAGGCGGGAGAGGCCCTCGCGGACGCTGCGGGCTCGGGATTCGCCGACGCCGCCCACCGCTTGCAGGTCGTCGATGCTGGCGGCGAGGAGTTTCTGCAGGCCGCCGAAGTGTTCGACGAGGCGCTCGACCACCATGCCGGGCAGCCGGGGGACCTTCGCGAGCAGGCGGAAGCCCTTCGGGCTGACGGGCAGGTCGAGGGCGTCGGGCCCGGCGAAGCCCATCACCTCGGCGACCGTGGACAGGTCGAGGAGCTCGTTGGCGGAGAGCGTGTCGAGGGACGACAGGATGGCGGCGACGCCGCGGGCGCGGGTGTCGTCGGACGGGTAGTCGCGGACGATCAGCTCACGGTCGGCGTCGACGCCGGAGACCAGCTCGTCGAGTTGGAGGGAGAGCAGGCGGCCGTCGGTCCCGAGTTCGACGACGTAGCCCTCGATCTCGTCGGCGATGCGCCGCACCATTTCGAGGCGCTGGACGACGGCGCTGACGTCGCGGACGGTGACGAGGTCCTCGATCTCGAGGGCCGAGAGCGTGCCGGACACCTCGTCCAGGCGGAGTTTGTAGCGTTCGAGCGTCGCCAGGGCCTGGTTCGCCTTGGACAGGATGGCCGCCGAGTCCTCGAGGACGTAGCGGATGCCGTCCAGGTAGAGCGCGATGATGTGCATCGACTGGCTGACCGAGATGACCGGCAGGCCGGTCTGGCGGGCGACGCGTTCCGCGGTGCGGTGGCGCGTCCCCGACTCCTCGGTGGGGATGGTCGAGTCGGGCACGAGGTGGACGGCCGCGCGGACGATGCGGGTGTGGCTGTCGTCGAGGACGATCGCGCCGTCCATCTTGGCGAGTTCGCGCAGCCGGGTCGCGGAGAACTCGACATCGAGCTCGAAGCCGCCCGTGCAGAGTTCCTCGACTGGTTTGTCGTAGCCGAGGACGATCAGGCCGCCGGTGTGGCCCCGCAGGATCCGTTCGAGTCCGTCGCGGATCTGGGTGCCCGGGGCAACCGCGGCCAATGTGGCGCGGCGTCGTTCGTCATGACCCTTGTCGTGTGATGGCACCTGACCCCCGGAGGTCGCTGGACGGCGCCAGTTTACCGAGGAGGGCCGCGCCCTGGTTCCTCCCCAGGTCGCAAGCGTCGGTTGTGTGGAGTAATACTCTGGCGTGACCCGTGTCAGTGCGCCGTAAACGCGACCTGGAGGGCCTGCTGCAGGCTGTCGACCTCCATCACCTTCATGCCTTCGTAGCTGGTGAGCTGCGGGTCGGCGCGCTTGAGCGGTGATCCGTCGGCGAGTTCGAGGGAGCCGCGCGGGACGACGGCGTACTTGAAGCCGAGCCGGGTCGCCTCGGCGAGCCGCCGCTGGACGCCGGGCACGATGCGGACCTCCCCGGCGAGACCGACCTCGCCGAGCGCGATCAGGCTGTTGGACAGCGCCTGCTCGACCGTGGAGCCGGCGACGGCGAGGGCCAGCGCCAGGTCGACGGACGTTTCGCTGAGCCGCACGCCGCCGACGGTCGAGACGTACACGTCCTGCTCGTGCATGGAGATCTTGCAGCGCTGCGCGAGGACGGCGAGGACCATCGCGACCCGGGACGTGTCGAGCCCGGACGTCGCCCGCCGCGGCGCCGGCAGATGCGACTTCGCGACGAGCGACTGCACCTCCGCGACCAGGGGCCGCCGCCCTTCCAGCGTGACCGTCACGCACGTCCCCGGGACGGGCTCCTCGCGGCGGGTGAGGAACAGGCCGCTCGGGTCGGGCAGCCCGACGATGCCGACCTCGGACAGGTCGAAGCAGCCCAGTTCGTCGGTCGGCCCGTAGCGGTTCTTCACCGCGCGGATCATGCGGAGCCGGGAGTGCCGGTCGCCCTCGAAGTACAGGACGACGTCGACCAGGTGCTCCAGGAGCCGCGGCCCGGCGATCGCGCCCTCCTTGGTGACGTGGCCGACGAGCACGACGGTGATGCCGCGCTCCTTCGCGACCCTGATCAGGTTGGCGGCGACCTCGCGGATCTGCGTGACGCCGCCGGGCGCGCCGTCCACCTCGGACGTTCCGATCGTCTGGATGGAGTCGACGACGAGCAGCGACGGCTCCACGGAGTCGATATGCCCCAGAACCGCCGAGAGTTCGGTCTCGGCGGCCAGGTACAGGTGGTCGGTGATCGCCCCGACCCGGTCGGCGCGCAGCCGCACCTGCTCGGCCGACTCCTCGCCCGTCACATAGAGGACGTTCTTCGCGCCGCCTTCGGACGGGGTCGAGGCGAGCGCGGCGACCTCCAGCAGCAGCGTCGACTTCCCGATGCCCGGCTCGCCCGCCAGCAGCAGGACGGCGCCGGGCACGATGCCGCCGCCGAGCACCCGGTCGAGCTCGTCCAGGCCCGTGGGCCGCGTCTGCGCGGACCGGACGTCCACCTGCCCGATCGGCCGCGCCGGCGCGCTGACCGGCCCGGCCGACACGACCCGCGCCGGCGTGGCGGACGCCGCCTCGGTGACGGTCCCCCAGGTCTGGCACTCGCCGCAGCGCCCCACCCATTTGGAGGTCTGCCAGCCGCACTCCGAGCACCGATAGGCGGCCTTCGCCGTCTTAGCCTTCGCCATGCGCGGCAGCCTAGAGCCCCGCACCGACAGTCAGATGTCCTTGCGGGCGCGTTCGATCAGGTCGCCGAGGTGGTCGGAGACCGTGCCGGGGCGTTCGAGCATGGCCATGTGGCCGGCGGTCGGGATGACCTCCAGGCGGCCGGACGGCACGCAGGAGGCGATCTTGAGGCTGTGCTCGACCGGGGTGAGGAGGTCGTTCTCGGCGCCGAGGACGAGGGTGTCGGCGGCGGCGAGGGAGGCGCAGTCGCTGATGACGCCGGTCGTGATCATCGAGCGGAAGTAGTCGACGAACGCGTCCATGCGGGTGTCGGTCATCATCTGCTCGGCGAAGGCGACGGCGGCGGGGCTGGCGTCGGGGCCGAAGGCGACGAGGTCCTCGATGAGGGCGGCGGCGTCGCGGCCGAGGTGGCGGACCCGCTCGACGGCGCCGGAGCCGGCGCCGAGCGCGGCGAGCGCGCGGGGCAGGACGCGGTGGGTGGTGCGCGCGAGCAGGGCGGGCATGCCGAGGGTGACCTCGCCGAGGCCGCCGGACGAGGTGCACAGCAGCCCGGTCGCGAGGATCTTGCGGCCGACCAGGTCGGGGTTCTCGTCGCAGTACCGCATGATCGTCATGCCGCCCATGGAGTGGCCGACGAGGACGACGGGCGTGTCGGCGGGGACGGTCGCCTCGATGACGGCGCCGAGGTCGGCGGCGAGGCGGGGGACGGCGTAGCCGTCGCGGGCGCCGCCGTCGGAGCGGCCGTGGCCGCGCTGGTCCCAGAAGACGAGCCGGCCGAGGCCGCGCAGGGCCTTGCGCTGGAAGTGCCAGGAGTCCTGGGTGAGCGTCCAGCCGTGCGAGAACACGACGGCGAGGTCGGTGCGGTCCTCGCCGTCGATCTCGGCGTACAGGCGGGTGCCGTCGTCGGCGCGGACGGGGACGGGACGGCCGCGCAGCGACCCGAAAGGCTCGCCGGCGAACGGGTCGGGCCGCAGCTGGAGGCGGCGCACGGCGCGGCGCTGGGCGACGAGCCCGGCTCCGGCGCCGGCCGCGCCGACGGCGGTGGCGGCGAGAACGCCGCCGAACGCTCTTCCAGCAGTGACACGGCCCATGGCGGTACCTCCCGTGTGACCCGACCAGTCAGTAACTCAGGGGCAACGCCACCACAAATTGACGGCATAGTCCACCTCCAGGCCGGTGTGCTCGCGCAGGCAGGCGTCCGCGAGACCGGGCGGGAACTCGATGTGCAGAACGGCGGCGAGGTCGTCGCGGCTCTCGAACGACCACCGGATCGTCAGGGGGTCGCGGGAGAAGCCGCGCCGCGTCCAGAACCGCTCGACGGCCCCGGGGTCGTATGTCGGCAGGCTGCGCCGGAACCAGCGGCCGAACGTGGAGCGGGTCGCGTCGTTGTCGATGATGAAGATCGCCCCGCCGCGCCGGACGACCCGCTCCAGCTCGCGCAGGCCCGGTTCGCAGCCGGGCCCGAAGAAGTAGGCCCACCGGGCGTGGACGACGTCGACCGAGGCGTCCGGCAGCGGCAGCGCCTGGGCGGCGCCGACACGGACGGTGACGTTGGGCAGGTCCCGGGTGCGGCGCGCGGCGGCCGAGGCGAGGCCCGCGTGCGGCTCGACGCCGATCACCCGGCCGGCGTCGGCGGCGAAGAACGGCAGGTGGAAGCCGGTGCCGCAGCCGACGTCCAGGACGTCGGAGCCCGTCCACGGGCGGATGGCGCGCATCGCGGCGGCCAGCACCCCGTCGGGGTCGACGGCGCGGTTCTCCAGCTCGTAGACCTGCGGGGAGTTCCAGATGTTGGGGCTCGGCACGGCGCCCGGCGCGATATCGGCCACGGCGACCGAGCGTAGTCGGCTCCGGGGGCAGAGCAATCAGGATCACGCCGGGCGGTTGTTTCATCACGGCCGCCGCCGCATAGGCTTTACCGTGCGAACCTTGATGACCATCGTCGAGCGATCATTCCTGGCGAGGAAGCCTTGACCCCGCAGCACAACGGCGTCAGTACACCGGCTCTCCGTGTACCGGACGCGCCGATCACGCTCTCCACCGCGTCGGTCTACCCGGAGAAGGTACCGAGCGCGTTCGAGATCGCCGCGCTGCTGGGCTACGACGGCATCGAGGTCATGGTCTCCACGGACGCCTCCTCGCAGGACCTGAACGTCCTGCGCCGGCTGTCCGACTACCACCAGGTGCCGATCAAGTCGATCCACGCGCCCTGCCTGCTGCTCACCCAGCGGGTGTGGGGACGCGAGCCCTGGGGCAAGCTCATCCGCTCCAAGGACGTCGCGGAGGAACTGGGCGCGGAGGTCATCGTCGTCCACCCGCCGTTCCGCTGGCAGCGCGACTACGCGAAGGAGTTCGTCGAGGGCCTCGCCCGCATGCAGGACGAGACCGACGTCCTGTTCGCGGTGGAGAACATGTTCCCGCTCAAGGCGCGCGGTGCCGAGGCGGGCATGTACCTCCCCGACTGGAACCCGGTCGACCAGGACTACCCGTACGTCACCCTCGACCTGTCCCACACGGCCGTCTCCGGGTCCGACCCCATCGACATGGCGGGCAGCCTGGGCGACCGCCTGCGGCACATCCACCTCGCCGACGGCGTGGGCATCACGAACAAGGACGAGCACCTCGTCCCCGGCCGGGGCAACCAGCCGTGCGGGACGATGCTGGAGAACCTCGCCGAGGGCGGCTTCCGGGGGCACATCGTCCTGGAGGTGAACACGCGGCGCGCGTCCAGCCGCGTCGAGCGGATGGAGGACCTCGCCGAGGCCCTGGCGTTCGCCCGCCTGCACCTGGCCGCCGCCGACCACACCTGGGAGGTCACGCCGGCCGGGGAGGTCACCCGCCGGGGCGTCCGGTGACCGACGCCGCTGCGCCCAGGGGCCGCCGGCCCGGCCCGACCGAGACCCGCGAGAAGATCCTCACCGAGGCGCGCGGCCTGTTCGCCGAGAAGGGCTACGACGGCGCCTCGCTGCGCGCCATCGCCCGCGCCGCCGGGGTCGACCCCGCCCTCGTCCACCACTTCTTCGGCAACAAGGAGGGCGTGTTCATCGAGGCGATGCGCTTCCCGGTGGACCCGTCCGTTCTGGTGCCGCGCATCATGGCGTCCCCCCGCGAGCGCCGAGGCGAGGCGATCGTCCGGGCGTTCCTGGACGTGTGGGCGGACGAGGACCGCCGCGCGCCGATGCTCGCGATGCTGCGTTCGGCGATGACGAACGAGCGGGCGGCGGCGCTGCTGCGCGAGTTCGTCACGGTCGCCCTGTTCGGCCGCGCCAAGCAGGCGACCGAGGCGCCGCCGCTCGGCATCCAGGCGGCCGCCGGGCAGATGATCGGCCTGATGATCCTGCGCCACGTGCTGCGCATCGAGCCGATGGCCTCCGCGTCGGAGGAGGAGCTGGTCGAGCTGGTGGCCCCGACGATCCAGCGCTACCTGACCTCCTGACCCGCCCGGCCGGACCCGCCCCGGCCGGACCCGCACAGCACGCCCTCTTCCGGCCGCCGCCCGTCCCCGGCTTTCGCATGCGAACCCCTTGACCGGGCCCTCGTGTCCGCATAAATTCAACACATGATGAGTTCTAGTCCGGCGAGCGGAGCCGAGCCGGCCGTGAGCGTCCGCGACCTGCGGGTCGTGCGCGGCGGCCGGGAGGTCCTGCACGGGCTCACCTTCGGCGTCCCGCGCGGCTCCATCGTGGGCCTGCTCGGCCCGAGCGGCTGCGGGAAGACCACGCTGATCAGGGCGCTCGTCGGCGTCCAGATCGTGAAGAGCGGCACGGTGACCGTGCTCGGCGCGCCCGCCGGGTCCGCCGGGCTGCGGCACCGCGTCGGGTACGCGACGCAGTCGCCGGCGGTGTACGCCGACCTGACCGTCGCCGAGAACCTGCGCTACTTCGCGTCCGTGCTGCGGGCGCCGCGCTCGGACGTCGACCGCGTCATCGACGAGGTCGGGCTCGGCGCGAGCCGCGACCAGACCGCGGCGACGCTGTCCGGCGGGCAGCTCAGCCGCACCAACCTGGCCGTCGCGCTGCTCGGCGCGCCCGAGCTGATCGTCCTGGACGAGCCGACCGTCGGCCTCGATCCGGTGCTGCGGCAGGAGCTGTGGGAGCTGTTCCGCGAACTGGCCGACCGCGGCGCCACCCTCATCGTGTCGAGCCACGTCATGGACGAGGCCGGCCGCACCGACCGCCTCCTGCTGATGCGCGAGGGCGTCGTCCTCGCCGACGGGACCCCGGACGGGCTGCGCGCCCGCACCGGCGCGCCCGATCTCGAAGGGGCGTTCCTGCATCTGATCACCGAGACGTCCGGGAGCCCGGCATGAGCGCCGCCGTCACCTTCGCCACGATGCGGCGCATCCTCGCGCAGCTCAAGCACGACCACCGGACGCTCGCGCTGCTGATCGGCGTGCCGGCGCTGCTGATGGTCCTG
Source organism: Actinomadura bangladeshensis (assembly GCF_004348335.1). Classification (GTDB taxonomy): domain Bacteria; phylum Actinomycetota; class Actinomycetes; order Streptosporangiales; family Streptosporangiaceae; genus Spirillospora; species Spirillospora bangladeshensis. The sequence goes on from NZ_SMJW01000019.1 coordinate 27,671, forward strand.
CTGCGCTACGTGTTCGACCAGCCGATGATGTTCGACCGCATCGGGCCGATGCTGCTCGGCCTGTTCCCCTTCACCGTCATGTTCGTCGTGGCGAGCGTCGCGACCCTGCGCGAGCGGACGAGCGGCACCCTCGAACGGCTGATGACCATGCCGCTCGGCAAGCTCGACCTGCTGCTCGGCTACGCGCTCGCGTTCGGGCTGATCGCGCTGGTGCAGGTCGGCGTCGTGCTGGTGATCTCGCTGACCTGGCTCGGCCTGGACCTGAACGGCTCGCTGGCGTCGCTGGTCCTCGTGTCCCTGCTGGACGCGCTGCTCGGCATGTCGCTCGGCCTGTTCGCCAGCGCCTTCGCGCGGACCGAGTTCCAGGCCGTCCAGTTCATGCCCGCGTTCGTCCTGCCGCAGACGCTGCTGTGCGGGCTGGTCATCCCGCGCGACGACATGGCGTCCTGGCTGACCGCGGTCTCGGACGTCCTGCCCCTGTCGTACGCGGTCGAGGGCATGCAGGAGATCAGCGCCCGCCCCGACTTCACCGGCACCCTGACCCTGGACGTGGCCGTCATCGCGGCGTTCACGGTCGTGGCGCTCGTCCTCGGCGCCGTGACCCTCCGCCGCCGCACTGTGTGACCCCGGGGGACGACGCTTGAAGAGCGGTCTGGTTTACCTGTGCCGGGGTGTTCCGTGTTAATCGGACAGGTGGGGTGAAGTGGGCTATCCCGGGGCGATCCTGCTGGTAGCTTCTGCGCCATGACCGCGCCAGAGCAACCCGGACCGCGGCCGCCGCAGCGGGCCGACCAAGGGCCGCAGGTACCGGCGGCGGCCCAGGCCGGCGAGGGCTCCGCAGACGCCCCCACGGGCGAGGCCGGCGATGCCTTCTGGGCGTCGGCCGACGGTACCGAGCGCAAGCGCAAGCGGCGCTGGCCGCGGGTCCTGATCGCCATCGGGGTGTTCGTCGCGCTGCTCGTGGCCGGGATCGGCGGGCTGCTGTGGCAGCGCCAGTCGTCCTACAACGGCAACATCGACCGCATCAAGGGCGCGCTGCCGACCGACCAGGCCAACCGGCCGGGCCCGAACGTCGAGGGCACCGAGAACTGGCTGCTCGTCGGGTCGGACTCGCGTGCCGAGTCGCCGACGACCGGCGAGGGCGGCGACGTCTGGAAGCCGGGCCGGCAGCGCACCGACACGATCATGCTGCTGCACCTGCCGGCGGACCGGAAGAAGGCGTACATCGTCTCCTTCCCGCGCGACTCGTGGGTCCCGGTCCCCGGCTACGGCAAGCAGAAGATCAACGCGGCGTTCTCCTACGGCGGTCCGAAGCTGCTGATCGAGACGATGGAGAGCATCACCGGAGTCCGCATCGACCACTACGGCGCGATCGACTTCGAGGGGTTCAAGTCGATGACGGACGCGCTCGGCGGCGTCACCGTCAACATCAAGCAGAGCGTGTACGACCCGGCCCGCAAGAAGGAGTGGGCCGCGGGCAGGCAGAAGCTGAACGGCGAGGAGGCGCTGCTGTTCGTCCGGCAGCGCTACAACCTGCCGAACGGCGACTTCGACCGGATCAAGCGGCAGCAGGCGTTCCTCGGCGCCCTCGCCAAGCAGGCCGCGGACCGCGGCACGGTCACCAACCCGCTGAAGCTCGACCGGTTCCTGTCGGCGCTCACCAAGTCGATCAGCGTGGACGAGGAGGTGTCGTCGGGCGACCTGCGGTCGCTGGCGCTGAGCATGCGGAGCGTCCGGGCGTCGGACGTGGTGTTCATGACGCTGCCGCACAAGGGCACCGGCATGCGCGGCAAGCAGAGCGTGGTCTTCGTTGACTGGACGAAGGGCAAGCAGCTCTTCAGCGCCGTCAAGACCGCGCAGATGGCCCAGTACGTGCAACAGCACGGAGCCGGCAACAGCCTCGGCGCCGTCTCGTGATCGCCGGGGCGGCGGAGGCTTAACCTGGGACGGAGAGACCCGGGGGGTGCGCAACAGTGCTTCGTCAGGCGTTGCTGGTCGCGTCGCGCAGTGGCGGCGCGCGCAGGATCGTGGAGACCGCGCCGTTCAGCGGCGACGTCGTCCGGCGCTTCATCGCCGGTGAGACGGTCGAGGACGCGGCGAGCGTCACCGGGCGGCTGACCGGCGAGGGCCTGCTCGTCACCCTGGACGTCCTCGGCGAGGACACCGACGACAAGGACCGCGCCGAGGCGAACGTCGCGCACTATGTCGAGCTGCTGGAACGGCTGGGCGCCGCGGGGCTCGGTGCCCGTGCCGAGGTGTCGCTGAAGCTCTCCGCCGTCGGGCAGACCTTCGACGAAGACCTCGCCTTGGAGAACGCGAAGCGCGTGTGCGCGGCGGCCCGCTCCGCCGGGACGACGGTGACCCTCGACACGGAGGAGTACACCGCCGTCGACGCGAACCTGCGGATCGTCAACGAACTGCGGCGCGACTTCCCGGACGTGGGCGCGGTCATCCAGGCGTACCTGCGTCGAGCCGAGGAGTACTGCGCGGATCTCGCCTACGAGGGGTCGCGCGTAAGGCTGTGCAAGGGCGCCTATGCGGCACCGGTGGCGGTCGCCTTCACCGATAGGGACGAGGTCGACAGGTCCTACGTCCGCTGTATGAAGGTGCTGATGGCGGGCAAGGGCTATCCGATGCTCGCCACGCACGACCCGCGGCTCATCGACATCGCCGGAGCGCTGTCCGTCCTGCACGAGCGTGACGCCGACACGTTCGAGTACCAGATGCTCTACGGGGTCCGTCCGCAGGAGCAGCGCCATCTGGCCGCGCAGGGAGCGCAGGTCCGCGTGTACGTCGCGTACGGGCGCGAGTGGTACCAGTACTTCATGCGCCGCATGGCGGAGCGTCCGGCGAACCTCCGCTTCTTCGTGCGCTCCCTCGCCGGACGGTCCTGAACGCCGCCGCTATAGGGTGGATCAGTCGTTGAATCCCCACGTCAAGGTATGCCGATGATCGCGATTCTGGGTGCCGGGAAGATGGGCGAGGCGCTGCTGTCCGGGGTGCTCCGGGCCGGCCGCCGCCCGTCCGAGCTGATGGCGACCGCGCGCCGGGAGGAGCGCGGCGCGCTGCTGCGCGAGCGGTACGGCGTCGCGATCGTGCCGAACGCCGAGGCGGCGGCGAAGGCCGAGACGCTGATCCTCGCGGTCAAGCCGCAGGACATGGGCGCCCTGCTGGACGAGATCGGCGCGCACGTCCCGCCCGGCCGGCTGGTGATCTCGATGGCGGCGGGCATCACGACCGGGTTCATCGAGACGCGGCTGCCGGAGGGCGTCCCCGTCGTCCGCGTCATGTCGAACACGCCCGTGCACGTCGACCAGGCGATGAGCGTGATCTCGCCCGGCTCGCACGCGGCGGAGGAGCACCTGAAGCTGGCCGAGGAGCTGCTGTCCCCGGTCGGCAAGGTGCTGCGCCTCCCCGAGTCGCTGCAGGACGGCGCGACGGCCCTGTCCGGCAGCGGCCCCGCGTACTTCTACTACCTGGTCGAGGCGATGGTGGACGCGGGCATCCTGCTCGGCATGCCGCGCGCCGCCGCGCTGGAGATGGTCGTCCAGTCGGCCGTCGGCGCGGCGATCATGCTCCGCGACTCCGGCGAGCACCCGGTGCTGCTGCGCGAGGCGGTCACCTCGCCGGGCGGCACGACGATCTCCGCGATCCGCGAACTGGAGCGGCACGGCGTCCGCGCCGCCGTCCTGGAGGCCATCGAAGCCGCCCGCAACCGCGGCCGCGAACTCGCGAGCGGCTGAGCGGCCCGGCACCGGGCCGGCTTTCTCCTAGAAAGTTCACCTTTGAACATTGAGCCGCCCATGGGGGTGCGCTCGTGTTAGGGGTATGGGACTCGTACTCCGCCTGATCGTCGCCGCCGGGCTGGCGGCCGACGCCGTCGTGCACTGGATGTTCGCGCCCGACATGGCCTTCGTCGAGGGCGGGGCCATCGGGGGCGACCTGCTCTTCCGGATCCAGGCGGCGGTCGCGGCCGTCGTCGCCGTCATCGTCCTGACCTACGGGTCGCGCTGGGCGCACGCGCTGGCGTTCCTCGTCGCGGCGAGCGCGGCCGGCGCCGTCGTCCTCTACTACTACGTCGACCTCGGGGCGCTCGGGCCGCTGCCCGACATGCACGAGCCCGTCTGGTACCTCGACAAGACGATCAGCCTGGTCGGGGAGGGCGGCGCCGCGCTGGCCGCGCTCGTCGGGTTCTTCGTCGCGGGCCGGGGGCGCCGCGAGCAGGACGAGGTGTCCGAGCGCGAACCCGCCGGGCGCTTCTGACCTCATTTCGTAAGATCATTTTGGCCGCGGACGCCGGGCCGCCCCCGTTACCATCCAGATGATCATGGAATCGGGGGATCTGGATGGACGAGCGGCGCGAGCGACCCGGCGAGATGACGTTCCCGGCGTCCGGCGTGCACAGGATGCTGATCAGACTGCGGGTGCCGCGGTTCATGGCCGACCACGCCGCCGCCCTGCTGGACGCCCTGCTGCCGCGGCGGTCGCACCGGCGCTAGGCGGCCCTGCGGCGGCGGCCGGGGGAGGTGTGGTGCGTGACCGTGCAGATGAAGCGGGCCGCGTCCTGCATCGCCTCGCCGGCCTCCGGCAGGACGCGGTTCAGGATGTGGAAGACGTGCATCTGGCCGTCCCAGACCTGGAACTCGCAGTCCCCGCCGGCGCTGCGCAGGGCGTCCGCGAACGCCTCGGCCTCGGTGCGCAGGACCTCGGCGCCGCCGACCTGGATGAGGACGGGCGGCGGGTCGGTCCAGGCGCAGGTGAGCAGGGCCAGCCGCGGGTCGTCGAATCCGGCCGGCCCCACCACCAGGCGGGCGACCCGGCGCGCCGAGGCGGCGCTGATGTAGGGGTCGCGGGCGCCGTCCTGCGCCTGGCTGGAGAGCTCGCAGGTCAGGTCGACCCACGGGGAGAACAGGGCCAGCCCGGCGGGGTTCGGCAGGTCCAGCCGGCAGATCTCCCCGGCGAGCATGGCGGCGAGGTGGCCGCCGGCCGAGTCGCCCGCGATCACGATGCCGGACGCGGGGACGCCCCGCGCGAGCAGCCACCGGTAGGCGGTGACGGCGTCCTCCAGCGGCGCCGGGAACAGGTGCTCGGGCGCCAGCCGGTACCGGGGCGCGAGGACGGGCAGGCCCGTGTCGTGCGCGAGCCGCGAGGTGATCGGCCGGTGGGTGCGCGGCGAGCAGGCCACGTAACCGCCGCCGTGCAGGTAGAGCACGGCGCCGTCGGCCTCCCCCTCGCGCGCGTCCCGGGGGATGAGCCACTCGCCCTTGACCGGGCGGTCGTCGCCGCCGTCCGCCGGCGGCTCGTTCAGCCCCTCGATCCGCACACCCGAGCAGGGCCGCATCAGTACCGACGCGGCGTCCACCGTGGAGCGTGCGGTCCGTATCCCGGTGGCGTGTCCGGGGAGGTAGTGCAGGAGAGGCCGGACGCCCAGCCGCAGAGCGCTGCTGATCGCACGGCTGCGAACGCTCGGGCTGTCCATGTACCCCCCTTTGGTATTTAGGTGTCGTGTGATCGGTATGCCCGCTTTTGGCGGGTAATTCACGTCACAGTCTCGCAATGGGTTCCGGCGGCGCCCCGGCGCGTGATCCAGTCGCGTGACCGGGCCCGCGTGATCCAGGTCATGTGACCCTCGCGATACCGTGAGGCCATGAGCAGTTCCGATTCGTCCGCATCCGCCGAACCCGGCGCCTGCGGGCTCGAGGTCTTCTGGGACGAGCGGCTCATCTCCTACGACTTCGGCTCCGGGCACCCCATGAACCCCGTGCGCGTCGAGCTGACGATGGCGCTGGCCCGCGGGCTCGGCGTCCTGGACCGGCCGGGTGTGCGGGTCTCGGAGTTCGCGGCGGCGGGCGACAAGCTGCTGCGGCTCGTCCACGAGGAGTCCTACATCGCGGCCGTCAAGCAGGCCGGCGCGACCGGGCTGCCGGACCTGCGGCACGGCCTCGGCACCACCGACAACCCGATCTTCCTCGGCATGCACGAGGCGTCCGCGCTGGTCGCGGGCGCGTCCGTGGCCGCGGCCGAGGCCGTGTGGACGGGACGGGCGGAGCACGCCGCGAACGTCTCCGGCGGCCTGCACCACGCGCTGAGCGGCGCCGCCAGCGGGTTCTGCGTCTACAACGACCCGGCGATCGCGATCGCCTGGCTGCTGGAGAACGGCGCCGAGCGCGTCGCGTACGTCGACATCGACGTCCACCACGGCGACGGCGTCCAGGCCGCCTTCTACGACGACCCGCGCGTCCTCACGATCAGCCTGCACGAGACGCCCCGCACGCTGTTCCCGGGCACCGGCTTCCCGGACGAGACGGGCGCCGAGGGCACGTCCGTCAACATCTCGCTGCCGCCGGGCACCGGCGACCGGCCGTGGCTGCGCGCGTTCGACGCGATCATCCCGCCGCTGCTGCGCCGGTTCCGGCCCGACGTCCTCGTCACCCAGCAGGGCGCGGACGGGCACGCGCTCGACCCGCTCGCGCACCTCATCCTCAGCGTGGACGGGCAGCGCACGGCCTACGGGCTGCTGCACCGGCTGGCGCACGAGACCGCGGGCGGCCGGTGGGTGCTGACCGGGGGCGGCGGCTACGAGCTCGTCCAGGTCGTGCCGCGGGCGTGGACGCATCTGCTGGCCGAGGCGGCCGGCGGGCCGATCCCGCCGGACACGCCGACGCCGGAAGAGTGGCGCGACTTCGTCCGGCGGCGGACGGGGGAGATCGCCCCGCGCCGGATGACCGATGGGACCGACGTGGTGGAGTACGGCAGGTGGGGGGACGGCTACGACCCGGCGAACCCCGTCGACCAGGCGATCCTGGCGACGCGGCGGGCGGTCTTCCCCGAGCACGGCCTCGACCCGATGACGGACGAGTGAGGCCCGCAGGAATGAGCACCGCACCCGGAAAACCGGCTCCGACGCGCGACGAACTGCGCGCCCACCTCGTCCGGACGATGATCGCCGGGGACGTGGCGACGCCGCGCCAGAACAACCTGCTGCACTACCGCCGGATGGCCGCCGGGCACCCGTACTACCAGTTCGGCCTGGAACTGAAGCCGTCGTGGACGGAGCGGACCGTCCTGGAGATGATGGTCGAGCGCTGCGGCGTCAGCCCCGACCCCGGGCACATCTACGGGGACGACACCATCGACCCCGACATCACGATCGCCACGCTGGAGGCGATGGGCGACCGCATCGGCCTCGCGGCCCGCCGCCGGGAGGACGTGGTCGTCGCGACGGGGCATCCGGCGACGCTGACGCCGCTGTACCAGGGGGTCGCGCGGGCGCTGGAGGGTGCGGGCTGCCGGGTGCTGACCCCCGCCGGCGGCTGGACGTACGAGATCGAGACCGGCTACGGCGGCTCGGACCTGCGCCGCCTCGTCTACGCCGAGCCCGGTGTCGCGATGCTGGAGGGCGAGGACGGGCGGACGCACCACACGCACGATCCGCACCCGATGGAGGCCATGCTCCGGGAGCTGGCCGATAGCGTCTCCGAGCGGTCTTCGGAAGCTAAACCTGATATCTGGCCGGATCTGGCCATCGCCGATCACGGCTGGGCCGGAGCCGCCGGTCAGGCGGGCATCGACACCGTGGGGTTCGCGGACTGTAACGACCCGGCGCTGTTCGCCGGCGCCGCCGAAGGCAAGATCGAGGTGGTCGTACCGCTCGACGACGGCATCTCCGCGCACCACTACGCGCCGCTGACCGCCTACATCCTTGATCGCGCGGGGCTGGCGCCGTCCGGCTGACCTGCCCGTAGCCGCGCGCCGGAGCCGTCCGGGGCACGTCCGGGCTGTCACCGACTGTGACGAGACTGCCGTATGGGACGGATGGGCTTGCGCTGAGCGATGGGGAACAGCGGAACCGCAGGTCAACGCGGGATTGTGGTTGACAACCGTTCGTTTCGACACGTCCAGTGCCGTCCCGTCCACGCTGCGTACGGGATCAGCACTGTAACCCGCGAGTCAGGTCGGGGGACGGAAATGGGCGCAACTCCCCTCTTGCGACTGCCGATGCGCGATTTACGCTGGAGGAAGTACACGTGCGTGATCAAAGTCACCCGAAGGGCCGGTGCGCGGCACGTGTGGAAGAGGGCGTCCGATGACCTCAGGCGAGCGACCTCTGAGCGAGGTCAGGTTCCTGACCGTGGCCGAAGTGGCGGCGGTGATGCGGGTGTCCAAGATGACCGTCTACCGCCTCGTCCACTCGGGCGAGCTTCCCGCGATCCGCGTGGGCCGCTCGTTCCGGGTTCCCGAGCAGGCCGTTCACGACTACCTGCGCGACGCGTACATCGAAGCCGGATAGCGGGTAAGGGCGGGGCATGAGCCATGACCCCGCCGGACACTCGTCACCCGGCCGTGCAGGGGGCGTCGGGGCGATCCCCTGGGACCGCCCCGAAGCTGGGGATGCAGGACGAGGACCGGCCGGCGGCCCCGCGGCCGCCGGAGCCGGCGTCGGGGGAACGGGGGCACCGCCTCCGCCCGCCCCGATCCGGCGATTCGGTCCGGACACCGAGCGGGACGGGCGGCCGGCCGGAAGGCCGGCGACAGCGCCCGCCCCGCCGGAACGGTGCCCGGCGCCGCGCGACGCGCGGTGCCGGACGCCGCCATGCCGGGGCGAGGGGCGCGGCATGATCCCCATCCGTTCGGCGGTAGTCTTGGGCGGCGGACCGTGCGCGCTCACCGAGCCATGCTCACCATGCTCGCCCGCGGCACGTTCCTCTCCTGCACACCACCCGATACGCCGAGCGAGGTCCCGTGGGCTCTGTCATCAAGAAGCGTCGCAAGAGGATGGCCAAGAAGAAGCACCGCAAGCTGCTGAAGAAGACGCGCATCCAGCGCCGCAACAAGAAGTGATCACGCCGGCAACTCAGCCGTGAAGGGGTGGGGCGCACAGTGTCCTCCATGCCCGCCGCCGCGGCCCGTGTCGTCCTCGTCACGGGCGTCTCCCGTTTCCTGGGGGCGCGGGTCGCGAACACCCTGCAAGCAGACCCGGGCATCGAGCGGGTCATCGGCGTGGACACGGTGCCGCCCACCGAGTCACTCGGCCGCACCGAGTTCGTCCGCGTCGACATCCGCACGCCCGGCATCGCGAAGATCATCGCGTCGGCCGGGGTGGACACGGTGGTGCACCTCAACCTGGTGACCTCCTCGTCCGGCTCGCGGGCGAAGGCCAAAGAGCTCAACGTCATCGGCACGATGCAGCTGCTGGCGGCGTGCCAGCGCTCGCCCGACATGCGCAAGCTCGTCGTGCGGTCCTCGGCCGCCGTGTACGGGTCCTCGCCGATGGACCCGGCGGTCTTCACCGAGCGGGACGAACCGGTCGAGCCGCCGAAGACCGGCTACGCCAAGGACGCCGTCGAGGTCGAGGGCTACGTCCGCGGGCTGATGCGGCGGCGCTCCGACCTGGCCGTGTCGGTGCTGCGGTTCGCGAACTTCATCGGCCCCGGCGTCGACTCCCCGCTCACCCGGTACCTGCACCTGCCGGTCGTCCCGACCGTGCTGGGCTTCGACCCGCGGCTCCAGTTCGTCCACGAGGACGACGGCGTCGAGGTGCTGCGCCGCATGACCACCGAGGACCACCCCGGCTGCTACAACGTCGCCGGGGACGGCGTGCTGCTGCTCTCCCAGGCGCTGCGGCGCGCCGGACGGCCGTACGTGCCCGTCCCGGCGCCGTCCATCTCGGTGCTCGGCGACATGGGGCGCCGCTTCGCGGGCCTGTCCGGGTTCTCGCCGGAGCTGCTGCGCTGGCTGACGTACGGCCGGGTCATCGACACCACCGCGCTGGAGCACGAGCTCGCGTGGCGCCCGAAGTACGGCTCCGAGGCGGCCTTCGCCGACTTCGCCGCCGCCCAGGGGCTCGGGCACGGCCACGGACGGCTGACGAACCTGCTCGGACGCACCTGACATCGGACGCACCGGAAAGGGGAGCCCGGATGATGAACGCCCGTTATATGGACGACGGTGACGACGAAGGCGCGCAGGTCATCCGGCTCGACACGGGCCACCAGCGGGAATCCGGCGACTCCGGTTCCGCCGCCGGGGGCGGCGAGTCCGGCGGCGAGCAGAGCCCGCTGGAGCGCGGCATCGCCTCCGGGCTGGCGTTCCTGCGCCGCCGGCTGGCCGGCGAGTACGAGGTCGACGAGTTCGGCTTCGACCCCGAGTTCAACTCCACGGTCTTGCTGCCGGCCGCCCGCGCGCTGTACGAGCACTGGTTCCGCGTCGAGGTCACCGGTCTGGAGAACGTCCCCGAGGGCGGCGCGCTGCTCGTCGCGAACCACTCGGGCACCATCCCGCTGGACGCGCTGATGCTGTCGGTCGCGCTGCACGACAACGCCGACCGGTGCATCCGGCTGCTCGGCGCCGACCTCGTCTACCAGATCCCGGTGCTCGCCCATCTGGCCCGCAAGGCCGGCCACACCCTCGCGTGCCAGGCCGACGCCGCCCGCCTGCTCGGCAAGGGCGAGCTGGTCGGGGTGTTCCCGGAGGGCTTCAAGGGCGTCGGCAAGCCGTTCGCCGACCGGTACAAGCTGCAGCGCTTCGGCCGCGGCGGCTTCGTCGGCACCGCGCTGCGCGCCGGCGTCCCGATCGTCCCGTGCGCCATCGTCGGCGCCGAGGAGATCTACCCCAAGATCGCCGACCTGCGGCCGCTGGCCCGGCTGCTCGGCCTCCCGTACTTCCCGATCACGCCGACGTTCCCGCTGCTCGGGCTGGGCGGCCTCGTCCCGCTGCCGTCCCGGTGGGTGATCCAGTTCGGCGCGCCGATGACGCTGGACGACTACGACGCCGAGGACGCCGACGACCCGATGACGGTGTTCGAGATCACCGACCACGTCCGGGAGAACATCCAGCACATGCTGTACGAGGCGCTGCTGCGCCGCGGCCCGGCGTTCCTCTAGTATCCGCGGAGCTTGTCGGGGTTCAGGACCCACAGCAGCTGGTCGATGCCGTCGTCGGACGCGGTGATCGTGATGAGCGCGTAGGCGGCGCCGTCCCGCGAGACGAGGATCGCCGGCCGCCCGTTCGCCTCGACCCACGAGACGGTCGTGCCGGTCCAGAACCGGGGCGCGTACGCGACGACGACCTTCGCGACCCGCTCCCGTCCGATGATGGGGATCCGGGACGCGCCGCGCACCGCGCCGTTGCCGTCGGAGTAGCTGACCGCGTCCTCGGCGAGGAGCGACTCCAGGGCGTCGAGGTCGCCGGTGCGGGCCGCCGCGAGGAACGTCTCCAGCAGCCGCCGGTGCGCGGCCCGGCTCACCGGATTGCGGCGCCCCGCCGCCACCCGCCTGCGCCCCCGGCTGGCGAGCTGCCGCGCGTTCGCCTCGGTCACCTGCAGGATCGCCGCGATGTCGGCGTAGGGGTAGTCGAACGACTCGCGCAGCACGTACGCGGCCCGCTCCGGCGGGGACAGCCGCTCCAGCAGCATCAGGACGGCCAGTTCGACGTCGGCGGCCTGCTCGGCGCCCGCCTCGGGCCCGCCGCCGGTGTCGATCGGCTCGGGAAGCCACGGGCCGACGTACTTCTCCCGCCGCCGCCGCGCCGACTGGATCACGTTGATCGCGAGCCGGGTCGTCATCGTCACCAGGAAGGCGGCGGGATCCCGCACGGGCTCGCGGTCGGTCGTCTGCCACTTGACCCACGTCTCCTGGACGACGTCCTCGGCCTCGGCGACGCCGCCGAGCATCTGGTAGGCGATGCCGAACAGGCGGGGCCGCAGGCCGGCGAACACCGACGCGGCCTCGTCGAGCGTTCCGTCCGTGATCGTGCCCCTTCCGCGGTCGCCGGCCGCCCCATTTTATGGGCAGAAGCGGGACCCGTCCGGCCGGCATCGCGGACGGCGGCGTCCGGCGATCTACTCTGAGCGGATGCCGCCGATCCGCCGCCGCATGGTCGCCCGCGACCTGGGCGAGCCGCACCGCGTGTCCAGCCCGCTCGAACTCCTGTTCGATCTTACCTTCGTCGCCGCCGTCTCCCAGGTCGCCGGCCGGTTCGCCCACGCGGTGGCGGACGGCCACGTCGGAGACGCCGTCGCGCCGTTCCTCATGGTGTTCTTCGCCATCTGGTGGGCGTGGATGAACTTCACGTGGTTCGCGTCCGCGTACGACACCGACGACGTCCCGTACCGGATCATGACGTTCGTGCAGATGGCGGGCGTCCTGCTGCTGGCGGCCGGGGTGCCCGACGCGTTCGACGGCGACTTCACCACGGTCACCATCGGCTACCTCGTCATGCGCGCCGGCCTGGTGAGCCTGTGGCTGCGCGCCGCGGCCGCCCACCCGGAGGGACGCGCCACCGCCCTCCGCTACGCGGCCGGGGTCGCGTTCCTCCAGGTCCTGTGGCTGTCGCGGCTCGCGCTGCCGGACGGCGACGGCGGGCCGTGGGTGTTCATCTTCCTCGTGGTGCTCGAACTCTCCGTGCCGCCGATCGCGGAACGCCCCCGGATGACGACCTGGCACCCGCACCACATCGCCGAACGGTACGGGCTGTTCACGATCATCCTGCTGGGCGAGAGCGTCCTCGCCGCGACGAACGCCGTGCAGGACTCCGTCGAGCACGGCTTGAACGCCGATCTCGTGGTCATCGCGCTGGCCGGGCTCGCCATCCTGTTCACGCTCTGGTGGATCTACTTCTCCGAGCCCGCCGGCGAGGGCCTCGCGGCGCGCCGCGACTGGTCCTTCGCCTGGGGCTACGGCCACTACCTGGTCTTCGCCGCGCTGGCCGCCCTCGGCGCCGGTCTGGAGGTGGCGGTCGTCTCCACGGGCGAGATCCACGCCGGCGCGCACACCGTGGTCGCGACGGTCGCCGTCCCCATCGCCGTCTTCCTGGTCATGCTGTGGGCGTTGCACGCGCCGATGCGGCGGACGGCCGTCCGTCCGGAACTGATCACGACCACGGCCGTCCTGGTCCTCCTCACGATCTTCGCCGCGCCCGGCATCGGCATCGCGGCGAGCCTCACCGTCATCGCGGCCCTGCTCGTCCTGCTCCTGACCACCACCCTGGCGCGGGGCCAAGGCCGTAATGCCCCTCAGACGGAGCAGTGAATGGCCCGAGCAGGAGGAAGAGGCGGATGCGTCCCGCGTTAGAGCCGTATGAGACGGGAATGCTCGATGTCGGCGACGGCAACCGGGTGTACTGGGAGACCTGCGGCAACCCCCAGGGCAAACCGGCGCTCGTCGTCCACGGCGGGCCGGGGTCGGGATGCCGTCCTACGATGCGCCGCCACTTCGACCCGGACCGGTACCGGGTCGTCCTGTTCGACCAGCGCGGCTGCGGGCGCAGCACCCCGCACGCGAGCGACCCGGCGACGGACCTCCGGCACAACACCACCTGGCACCTGGTCGCCGACATGGAGCGGCTCCGCGGGCATCTCGGCATCGACCGCTGGCTGCTGCACGGCGGTTCCTGGGGCTCGACGCTCCTGCTGGCCTACGCCGAACGGCACCCCGAGCGCGTCTCGGAGATCGTCATCTCCAGCGTCACCACGACCCGGCGGTCGGAGATCGACTGGCTGTACCGGGGTGTAGGACGCTTCTTCCCCGAGCAGTGGGAGCAGTTCGCCGCGAGCGCTCCCGGGGCCCGGACCGGCGTCGACATCGCCGCGGCCTACGCGCGCTTGACGGAGCATCCCGACGCCGCCGTGCGGGAGCGGGCGACGGCCGACTGGTGCGCGTGGGAGGACGCCGTCCTGTCGGGGGAGACGAAGGGCGCCGCGAACCCCTACGGCGCCCGTCCACCGGCGGCGCGGCTGGCGCTGGTGCGCCTGTGCGCCCACTACTTCTCCCATGGCGCGTGGCTGGACGAAGGCGTGCTGCTGCGCGAGGCGAACCGGCTGGACGGCATTCCGGGCGTCCTCGTCCACGGGCGGCTCGACATGGGCGGGCCGCTCGACACGGCCTGGGAACTGCACCGGGCCTGGCGCGGCTCGGAACTGATCGTCGTGGAGGACGCGGGGCATCTGGGCGGTGCGGCGGCGCGCGGCCATGTCGTCCGGGCGCTCGATGCCTTCGCGGGGATGTGAGCGGCGGGCGGCTGTAAGGACTTTGTCAGATGACGTCATCGCTTGTCAGGGGGCGTATCGGACAACAGGGTCGCGCTGCCAGGCTGGCGCCGTCCGCGCTGGGCGGACCCTGGACAGGAGGGCGATCGACGTCATGAAGCTTGCCAAGACGGCCCTGGCGGGTCTCCTCGCCGTGCCCGCGGTCGTGGGGATTCCGGGCATCGCCAACGCCGAGTCGGCTCCCGGGTGCTCCGGCACCGTGCAGATCGGCAGCACCGCGCACATCTACTCGGGCGGCCAGACCTTCGCCTCGGTGAAGCAGTTCAAGGGCTGCGGGAAGAACTGGGCCTACGTGTACGTGTGGGAGGGATACCGCAGTTCCCACAGCTCCTGGAGCGCGTGCGCCGCCGTCGGCGACAACAGCACCAAGACGCTGGAAGGCACCCAGTGCCGGACGAAGACCAAGGAGGTCTGGTCGCTCGGCGCCAGCACCCTCGCGCACTGCACGCAGGCGATCGGCTGGATCCCCAACGGGGCGTCCGCCAAGTCCAGCGAGCGCTGCTGAGAACGGGGAACACCATGCGCCTGCGCCATCGCGCCGCGGCGGCCGCCACCACGCTCGCCGTCGCCGCGGGCTTCACCATGGCGGTGTCGCCGGCCGCCCACGCGGGCGGCTACGGCTGCTCCGGCTCCCTCATCGACACCTACGCGGTGAAATCGCCGGTGAACACGCTGAGCCACGTGTACCTGTACTACAACTCCAGTACCGGGTACAACTGCGCGGTCAACGTCAAGACGGCGTACTACTCGCAGTTCAAGCACGAGATCAGCATCGAGATCTACAACACGACGCTCACCGAGGACAACATCCGCTGGGGCGTCAACATCGACCAGGACAACGGCAAGTACTGGCAGTACGCCGGCCCGGTGAAGGTGAAGGGCCGCGGCATGTGCATCTCCATCGTCGCCAGCACCTACTACTACGACGAGTTCGCCCATCTCTACAAGTCGGCCCAGCACTGCGGCTGAGTCCGCGGTCAGGCCGTGGGCGGTGCCCGGCGGCACCGCCCACGGCGGCCTTCACAGGGTCAGCATCGTGCGGGTGGCGATGGCCCCGTCCTGGAGGGGTTTCAAGGCCAGGCGCATCAGGACCAGCACGTTGTCGTCACCGGCGATGCGGTTGGCGCTGACCTTCTCGCAGGTCTGGCACTGATGGATGATCATCCACTCGCCGTCGGGGCGCGCGGACAGCGTCAGCGGCTCCATGCGCCTGCGGCACGCGGACGCGCGATCGCCCGGAACGCGGTGGTCCACATGCAGGCTGACCAGGCAGTTCGGGCAGTGGTTGCGGTGGGCGCTGCCCGGCGCGTCCAGGGACACGTCGAGCCGGCACCCGACGCAGCGGAAGGCGTCCGCGCGTCCGCCGTGGATATGGAGGACGTCCTTGCGTCGCTGGGGGCGGCGTTCCCGCGAGTTCTTACGCCTCGGCATGTCAAAGCGATCCGAACGTTTCGAGGGGGAACGGCGGCTCCGCCAGCGGACGCACCGCCATGCGCATGAGGATGAGCTGGTTGTCATCCGTGCATACCGGGTTGGACGTGAGCAGGTCGCAGCCCACGCAGCGGTGAATGACCATCCAGTCGCCGTTGCGCAGAACGGCGATGGCGATGGGCATCATGCGCGAGCGGCAGTCGCTCGGCCCGCCGTCGATGTGGTCGATGACGTGCTCGGAATGCAGGCACGCGGGACAATGGTTGCGGCGCGTACCGTCAGCGGCGCGGACGGTGACGGTCAGACCGCATTTGATGCAGAGGAAGGTGTCGGACACCCGGATGCTCCTTGCTGAGAGTCGTCGAAGACAGCAAGAGGCGGCCGAGCGGTCTCGGCGAACGGTTACGGAATGCGCCGAGTAACGCTCGGCACGGGCCGGGACATAAACCCTCTTCCTAAGGCACAAGGCCAGGTACACGCGATCTGGACTGACTGGCCAGCGTAGACACCGCCCCGCGTCCCGCGCGACTGGTTTTCCTCGCCTTCGACCGGACGCGGGCAGGTCAGAACATCGCGCGGTGTCGGCCGACGTATCTCGGACGCCGCCGATCCGCCACGAGCAGTGCCGCGGCCCCTGCCAGGGCGGCCGCGCACCCGGCGAT
The DNA here is from genome assembly GCF_004348335.1 of Actinomadura bangladeshensis. Classification (GTDB taxonomy): domain Bacteria; phylum Actinomycetota; class Actinomycetes; order Streptosporangiales; family Streptosporangiaceae; genus Spirillospora; species Spirillospora bangladeshensis. Next base: position 43,808 of record NZ_SMJW01000019.1, read on the forward strand.
GGCGGTGAGGACGAGCAAGGTCACAGCGCACCTCCCGAAAGGAAACCCAGCCGCATGCGCGGCCCGCACTCAGCCCACGCCATGGTCATCACCACGTCGCAGGGAAGAGGCGGTGCTTGAGAAGACGGTCGATTTGGGCGGCGGCTGTCCCGGTGTCGCCGCAAGGACACAGGTATCCGCGCCGTCCCCGCTGGGCGTCGTGGTAGGCCCAGGTGCGGCCGGGGACGGCGAGAACGCTGACCACGATGCCGACGTCCTTGGTCCCGCTCGCGTGGATCCAGAGCAGCGGGGCGGGGACGGGGAACTCCTCACGCCGGTAGAACTTCACGAACCGCCAGCCCTGGGGAGCGAGCGCCGCGGCGAGGTCGTCCAGATGCCGGGTGGCCGTCTCGTATCCCAGCCGGGTGCGCCACCGCAGCAGATGACGCTCGGCCCGGACGGTCAGATCCCGCACTTCGCCCATGCCAGCTTCCCTCCTTCCACCAGCGGCCGCGTCCCCCAGTCGTGGGCGAGTCCTGCCACCATCTGGAGCCCGCGCCCGCTGACCGCCGCGCAGTTCTCCGGCTGGACCACCGGCTGTCCGTCACCGCCGTCCCGGACCTCGATCGTGGGGAGGCGGTCGCGCTCGTCCCGGAACACGCGCAGGACGATCGGCCCCTCCCCGTGCAGCAGCGCGTTCGTGACCAGCTCGGAGACGATGAGCCGCCCGGTGTAGTCGTCGGCGATGCCCCACCCGGCGAACCTCTCGGCGACGAACCGCCGCGCCCTGGCCGGCGCGTGCTCGTCCGGTTCGAGGACGAGCGTCGATACGCCCTCGTCGCACATCGCGGCCACTCCCTTTGTGAATTGATTCATTGCTCAGCACTCCATGCCGTCCGATTTGCCCGACAGGTTGCGAAAACGAATTCCGCTATGACCGTTTCGGGGGGAACTGTCAAAAGATCGGTGTCGAACATGCCGACCCTTTTTCTGTCATCCCCTGGCCGAGCATCGCGCAAAGTGGCATGCTGGGAAATGCGAAAGGAAACCCACAGGGCAACCTCGGACCATGGCCCCCGACCACTGGTCGTCGCTGGTCATGGCTGGTCATAGGGAGAAGCCATGCCGCAACCCCCGAAGCGCCTCACCCCGTCGAACAGCGCCCTAGATCTGTTCGGATCAGAAGTCCGCAGATACCGCGTCCTCGCGAACTACAGCATCAAGCAGCTCGCCGACAAGATCCCCTACAGCCCGTCCTTCATCGGCGCCGTCGAACGCGCCGAATGCCACTGCGAACGAAACTTCGCCGAACACTGCGACGCGTCCCTCGACACCAAGCAGGCCCTCGCCCACCTCCACGACGGCCTGTTCGGCGACAAGAAGGACGGCTTCCCCGAGTGGTTCCGCAAGTGGCCCGGCGTCGAGGAGAAAACGGGAACCCTCAAGGTCTACGGTCCCCATGTCGTCTACGGCCTACTCCAGACGGAGGCGTATGCGAGCACGCTGCTCTTCGGTGACCGTGAGGCGATCGATGCGCGGATGGCTCGACAGTCCATCCTCACTCGGACGGACCCGCTGCCGCCGCGTTTGATCTACATCCTTCCCGAAACCGTCCTCTGGAACGACGTTGGAGGGCCGGACGTGATGCGGCTTCAACTGGAGCGGCTCAGCCAGAGCATCGGGCCCCGTCTCGGTATCCAGGTAATCCCCAACGGTGTGCCCCATCCAGGAAACCAAGGATCGTTCACCCTTGCCACTATGCCGGATGGCGAGGAGATCGCTTACATCGAGACTGCCGCGCGTGGCATCATGATGGACGCGCGAGAGGACATCTTCAAGCTCAAGGACAGGTTCGACGCAATCAGCACACAGGCCCTCCCGACAAAAATGAGTGCTGACCTGATCAACCGCACGATTGAAGAGAAGTGGAAAACATGAAGCGAGACCTTCCGTGGCGCAAGTCGAGTCACAGTGGCAGCGATGGCGGTGAGTGCGTTGAGCTGGCCAGCGCGGAGAACGGGGTCGCTATTAGGGATTCAAAGGACCCGGAGGGTCCGGTTGTCCTGGTCCGTCCGGCCGTGTTGCGTGAGGCGATCCGGCGCGCGACTGCATGAGGGAGGCCCGATGCAGGACGTGACCTGGCGCAAGTCGAGGCTCAGCGGCAGCGACGGGGGCAGCTGCGTCGAGTTGGCCAGCCTGAGGGGCGGGGTTGCCGTGCGGGACTCGAAGGACCCGGACGGGGCGGTTCTGCTCGTTCCGCGTCCGGTCCTGCGGGCGGCGCTGCGCGGCCTGACCGGTCGTTAGTGCGGCGGGCGGCCAGTAGTGGCTCGTGTTGAGTACTACGACGATCCGGCCGCGCCGGTCCCGAACTCGGTGGTCGTTGCTGCCTCGGCGGTGGTCGCCAATGAGCGCGGCGAGGTGCTCATGCAGCGCCGGGCCGACTCGGGGCTCTGGGCGCTGCCGGGCGGTGGGATGAACTTGGACGAGTCCCTGCCGGGTGCGGCCGTCCGGGAGGTCAGGGAGGAGACCGGGTACGAGATCGAGGTCACGGGCCTGGTCGGCACCTACACCGACCCGCTGCACATCATCGCCTACTCGGACGGCGAGGTCCGCCGACAGTTCAACGTCTGCTTCCAAGCTCGCCTGCTGGGCGGCGAGCTTCGAGTCAGCGACGAGTCCCTGGAGGTCCGTTGGGTTCCGGTCGGAGAGTTGGACGACCTCCCCATGCACCACACCCAGCGCTTAAGGCTGCGTCACTACCTCGAAGACCGGCACACACCTCACCTCGGCTGAATCCAGGCGAGAGTCCCCGGCCCCGGCGCGGCGAACTGGCACCAGGGCAAGGAGGCCAGTGTGGTAGCGCTGTGGTGTCACCCGTGTCACCCGTGTCTCCCGGAGGATGCCCAGGCCTTCAGGCCGGGGAGGAATCCGGCCTCCCGCGGGGCGGGTCAGGGAAAGCCGATCCGCGCTCCGGGCGGATCGGCGTCGCCCCCGGCGCCGCCGAGGGCCGTCTCCAGCAGGTAGAGGATCTCGGAGTTGAGGGAGCGCCGGTCGGCGGACGCCTGCTCGACCAGGCGGGCGTGGATGTCCACAGGGATCCGCAGTGTGATGCGCTTGTCATCCATGACTCCAGAGTAACGCCATGAACACGTTCAGTCAGTGTAGGGTCAGTGGCATGACGACACCGAAACGACGCGATAGCGACACCGGGAATGCCCGGTTCGGCTACCGCCTCCGGCTGTCGTCGACCGCCGAGCGGGCGCTGCTGGCCGAGTGGGACCGCTGCCGGTGGGTGTGGAACGAATGCGTCGCGCAGTCCAAGGCCGCGTACACGGCTGGGCGGACGTGCGGCCCCGCGCAGCTGGACAAGATGCTCACCGGATGGCGCGCCGGCAGGCGGTGGCTGCGCGCGGGGGCCTCAGTGCCGCAGCAGCAGGTCATCCGCGACTTCGGCAAGGCCCGAACCAAGGCGCTCGCCGACATCGCCGAACGCCTGCCGGTCAAGCAGCGGGCGGGGATGCCGCGTTTCAAGAAGCGGGACCTGGCCGATCCGACGATGAACTACACCCGCCGCGGGTTCCGCCTCACCGGTGGGCGCCTGCGCTTGGCCGGGGGCATCACGGCGGGGGTGGTGTGGTCGCGGGACCTGCCCGCCGAGCCGTCCTCGGTGCGGATCCGCCGCGACTGTCTCGGGCACTGGTACGCCTCGTTCGTCGTGCCCGCGCAGGTGGAGCCGCTGCCCGCCACCGGCCGGGTCCTGGGCGTGGACTGGGGCGTGAAAGAGACCGCGACGACCACCAGTGACGACTACGACCTGCCGCACTCCGAGCACGGCCGCAAGGCCGCCGAAAAGCTCGCCCGCTACCAGCGGCAGATGGCGCGGCGCCGCGCCCCCACGGGAAACAAGCAGTCCAAGGGGTACCGGCGGGCGCAGCAGCGGGCTGCCAAGGTGCACACGAAGGTCGCCCGGCAGCGCCGCGACGACGCCCGTAAATGGGCGAAGACGGTCGTGCGCGACCATGACGCGGTCGCGGTGGAGGACTTCCGCCCCAAGTTCCTGGCCAAGAGCACGATGGCGCGCAAGGCCGCCGACGCCGCGATCGGCGACACCAAGCGGGCCCTGATCGAGATGGGCCGCAAGCATTGCCGGGACATCCGGCTGGTGGATCCGGCGCACACCACGATGGACTGCGGCGAGTGCGGTGCGAGAGCCAAGCACCGCCTGCCGCTGTCCGAACGCATCTACACCTGCACCGCGTGCGGGACGTCCCGCCCGAGGGACAAGAACTCCGCACGCGTGATGCTGGTCCGGGCAGGTCTGGACCCGGACGGTGCCGATGGCGGAAGACCTCCCGCCCCGCCGGGGCGGGAGGCTGCCTGAGCCGTGTATCCCCGCAGTTCTCATGGCGGGAGGGACCAAGAGAATCCCCTCCCTTCAGAGAGGGGAGCAGTCAAAGGGGGCGTCTACGATGAAGTCCATGCTCACGGAGCCGGGTGGGAGCCTTGCCGACACGGCGCCGCATGCAGGCGCCGCGCCCGTCCAGTACGGGGAGGTCTTCACCCGGCGATGGATCGTTGAACTGATCCTCGACCTGTGCGGCTACTCCGTCGATACGGACCTGACGACGAAGAGGCTTGTAGAGCCCGCCATCGGGTCCGGTGCCTTTCTCATGCCAGTCCTGGACCGGTTGCTCGAAGCCAGGGAGAAGTACTCGCCCGACGGACCTTGGGATGAGTTGCTCCCGGCCATCCTCGCCATGGACGTTCAGCCTGGGCATGTGCGCAGTTGCCGAAGCCTCGTCACAGCACGGCTCATCAGGTCGGGGTGCCCGGCTGAAACGGCGAACCGGCTCGCGACCGCTTGGGTACGAGAAGGGGATTTCCTGCTCGACGGGTTCCCCGGCTGCGCAGATTACGTGGTCGGAAACCCCCCGTACATCCGTATCGAAGATGTGGCTCCCAGCCTCCTCGCCGCGTACCGCCGAGCCTGTCCCACAATGGGCGGTAGGGCCGACGTGTACATCGGTTTCTTCGAACGTGGCCTCGATCTGCTCGATGAGGGCGGCACTCTGGCGTTCATCTGTGCTGACCGCTGGATGCGGAACCAGTACGGGCGCCGTTTGCGGGAGAAGATCATCAAGGGCGGGTTCGCCGTTGACTCCTGCTTGGTGATGCACGACGTCGCCGCGTTCGAGAACGAGGTGTCCGCCTACCCGGCGATCACGGTGCTCACGCGTGGACCGCAAGGTGACGTGGGCATCGGCGAGGCCGGCGAGACCTTCGATTTCAAAGCCGCTGCGGACTTCGCGTCCTGGGCGAGCCTCCGGACGCGTAAACCCCTCCATGGCGCGGCCGTTCGAGGGTCGCGCCTACCGCATTGGCACAGCACCGCCGACTCGTGGCCGGATGGAACTCCTGAGGCCCTGGCTTGGCTTGAGGACTTGCAAGACCGGCATCCGCCGCTTGAAGATCGCGAAGCCGGTACCAGAATCGGGATCGGTGTCGCGACCGGAGCCGACGCCGTTTACATCACGCGAGACGCCGAGGCGGCCGAGCCGGAACGCATGCTGCCGCTCGCCATGTCCGCCGACGTGAAGAGCGGCACCTACGATTGGACGGGGCATTACCTGGTCAATCCATGGGACGAGGACGGTCTTGTCGACCTGGATGAATGGCCGCGGTTGTCCGAGTACCTCAGCAGGAACGCGAACGCCATCCTGCGCCGTTCGATCTCGAAGCGGTCACCCGCGAGTTGGTTCCGCACCATTGACCGCGTCACCGCGTCCCTCACCGGCCAGCCCAAGCTGCTTCTCGAAGATATGAAGCGGCAGCCGAATCCCGTGCTTGAGCCGGGTGGTCACTACCCGCACCACAACCTCTACTACCTGGTGTCCCAGGAGTGGGACCTGGAGGTCTTGGGCGGACTCCTCCTCTCTGAGGTGGTAGAGCGCCAGATTGCGGCGTACTGCGTGAAGATGCGCGGCAACACCTTGCGCTTTCAGGCTCAGTATCTCCGAAGAGTTCATGCTCCGCGGCCTGCGGGGATCTCTGCGGACGTAGCAGATGAGCTCGTTACGGCATTCAGGGCTCGAGACCGGGCGGCTGCCACGGCCGCGGCCCTACGTGCCTATAAGATACGCGCCCTTCCCTGATTTTCTTCTCCTCCCGGAGTAGTCCATGGGCCAGACGGCCGAGCAAAGAGTGCAGCTTGCTCTTGAACATTGGGTTCGAGTGCGTCGCAAGCAGCAAGAAAAATCGAGAGCCGGCGGCCACGCCCAGGGCGGCAACCGGTCAGCGGTCACCGGTGCCGGGCATCTCGACGGGCTGAACGCCCTGATCGTGGACGAGATCCAGAGCACAGGCGCGTCCGATCTGGAAATTCGGACCAATCGCAAGGCCACCCTGCCCGGGTACTACCGGCCGTCCAAAGCATGGGACCTGCTCGTACTCCAGCAGGGTTGCCCCGTGCTCGTGGTGGAGTACAAATCGATGAAGGGCAGCGAGGGCAAGAACCTTAACAATCGTGCCGATGAGATATTCGGGATGGCCGAGGATCTGCGGCAGGCGGAACTCAACGGCAGGCTCATGAGGAATCTGCGTCGAGCCTATGTTTTCGTCATGGGCCTCACCCCCGAGAGCCTTGAGCCGGTGGAGGCCCAGACGGCCTTCGGCGGGGCCGACCCGATCTTTGACGGGCGCTCCTACTTCGAACGCGCCGTGATCATGTGCCATCGGATGCGCGAGTCGGGCCTGTTCCACCTGACCTGGGCGATAGGCGTCCGGGAGGATCCCGTCAGTTGGCACGAGTCCGACCCCGACGTTGGCTGGCAGCGTTTCGCCGCGGATCTGCACGGGGCGTTCGGGGGTGGTGTTCCCGTCCCTCCGGAGGTTCCCTGACATCCGGCGGGTGGCACCGCATGGCCGGGGGGCGTCAGGGCCTGGACGTGCGGAAGTAGGTGATCAGGGTGGCGGCGGGGCCCATCACCAGGTAGTACGCCGTCCACAGGATCAGTTCGGGGCGCATTGAGGCGACTTCTTGGCGCTCGCCGCGGGGGCCCGTGCAGTACCTCGTGAAGTTGGTGCCTCGGCCTGCGCGGTCGGAGACGACGAAGAGGTCCGAGTAGGGCGCGTCGCAGAGCCACGGGGCCATCCAGACGAAGATCCGCGCCGCTATTGACCGGCTCCTGGGCGGCGACCTGCCACCCGGCGGGAAGCTCGACATCAAGACCCTCGCCCGCGAATCCGGCATCGATCGCACCGCCTTCTATGGCACCCGGCCCTACGCCCACCTGCGCGATCCGCAACCAAGGCGACCGAGACTCACGAGTACGTCGCCTTCCCACCCGTTCAGCCGAGACGAGACCAGCTGATGCCCCTCACCAGCTATCCGACCACTTCAGGACCCAAGCCGCAGGACCCGATCAGTGGCGAGGTCGTATCCGATCAACGGATACGCGGCACCGTTCTCGGGCGTGAGAAACATCGGCTTGCCCAGCCGGCGACCGACCGCTCGAAGGAACGCGCACACGGCATCGAGCTGCTTCTGGCCCTGGAGCTCCCGGGGATCGAGATCGGCCTCGATCTCCTCTTCGATGAAGAAATGGACGTTGACCAGCACCTCCGGGACCGGCCTGACCTGCAGCAGCGCCCCCATTTCACCGCGTCGGGCCAACACCTCCTCAACCCGCTCAGGCAAGCTCACAGCCTGGCCGTCCTCGGAATAGGCGAACCACCAGCCCACCGACCGGACGAGATCAACGAAGTTCTGCCAGTCCGCAACCGTCGTATCGAAGACATACGCATCCAGCAACGAGCCGTCCGGCTCGAAGAACCGGCGAACGTCCTCCCACAGCAAGTCAGGCACCAGATCATGATCTCTGACTACGCTCCGCTAAGCACGCTCGTTTCCGCAGCGATCGGGCAGGCGCCGACCACGCATGCGACCTTCGTCACGCCCCGCGCCGCGAAACGCAACACGCGCCACCATCCAGGAGCCCAACGGGCGTCTCGCCGTTGCGCGCAAACAATCACCACACGTCCACAAGCGCACACGGCAATTGCGGGCAGAAGCCACATGTACGCCGCGAATGCCCTGATCGGCAGCATCACGGCGAGTGTGATGAGTGCGCGGCGCCAGGGGCTCATACGCGGTTCACCTTGGTGAATCGCCCGTCCGCCGCGAAGGCGACCATGGCGTTAGCGCGGGGAGACGAGACGGCGACGGTGATCTCGGGGGCGGAGGCTTTGCGGGTCACCGTGATCCTTGTGACGTAGCCGCCCTCGTAGCGCGTCTTCGCCAGCGCGGTGTCGACGAGATTCTCCACGCCGCGGAGTCCCGGCACGTCCTGGACGGTGAAGGACATGCGGTCCAGGTCGTCGGTGGCGCTGGTCTTCACGGGGGACGGGTCGTCGAGACCGTCTTCAGTGAAGGTGAGTTCGTCCAGCTGGTCGGGATGCCGGGGGACGCGGAGGTAGGCGGTCACGCCGGCGTCCTCCGACTCGAAGGGCGAGACTGGTGAAGCTGAGGCGCTCCGTCCCGTAGTGCTTGGAGAAGGCGGCCGCTGCGTCCCGGACGAGGGCCGCGGTCAGTCCGCCGCCGCGTGACCGCATCTCGGCCACGAACTCGTCGCGAGGTATCGAGCCGCAGGCGGAGGTCATGATCGCCAGTGTCAGCACCGTCGCCAGACACACGCCAAGGCGTTTGAAGGGGGACTTGATGATCTTAATCGCGAGAGCCTGGGGTGAGACCGCGGCGGGGATCGTCAGGAGGCGTTGCGTGACCGTATAGGTATCAGCTGGTCAGCGGGGATGCCTGCAACTGTGCGCCCGCATGGTCGCCATCGCGGGCGTTCGCGGACGCGGGGAGCAGTTACGGGCAAACGCGACTCGACTTGCCGCCCCGTGCGGGGACCGGATCCGCCTGCGGAGACCGGGCGCGTTGGGGCGGGGGCGGATCAGGTCGCGCGGTAGTGGCGCCGTAGGGCGATCCCGGCCGCGACGCCGCCCGCCAGTGCGCCCGCGCCCGCGGCGGCCGGCAGTGCGACCATCGTCACCTTGCGCCCGGTGCGGAAGTCGTGGATCGGCCAGCCGTGCTCCTTGGCGTGGGCGCGCAGTTCGGCGTCGGGGTTGACGGCGTGCGGGTGCCCGACCACGGTCAGCATCGGCAGGTCGTTGATCGAGTCGCTGTAGGCGGAGCAGCGCGCGAGGTCGAGGCCCTCCCGCTGGGCGAGCGCCCGGACGGCCTCCGCCTTCGCCGGCCCGTGCAGCAGGTTCCCGACGAGCCGCCCGGTGTAGAGGCCCTCGCGGGTCTCGGCGACGGTGCCGAGCGCGCCGGTGAGGCCGAGGCGGTGCGCGATCGTCCGGGCGACCTCGACGGGCGTGGCGGTGACGAGCCACACCTGCTGGCCGGCGTCCAGGTGCTGGAGCGCGAGGGTGCGGGTGCCGTGCCAGATGCGGTCGGCCATCACCTCGTCGTAGATCTCCTCGCTGAGCGTGACGATCTGGGCGACCTTCTGCCCGGCGACGAACGCGAGCGCGGCCTCCTTGGCGCTGCCGATGTGCTCGGAGTTCTCGGTGCCGCGCATCCGGAACAGGGCCTGCCCCCACGCGAACATCGCGAGGTCGCGCATGGTGAACAGCTTGCGGGCGGCGAGGCCGCGCGCGAAGTAGTAGATGGACGCGCCCCGCATCATCGTGTTGTCGACGTCGAAGAACGCGGCGGCGGCGGGGTCGGGCACGGGCAGCGGACCGGGCGGGGCCGCTGCCGCGGCGGCGGCCTCCCCGGCGCTCTTGTGGTCCACGTCGCGTTGCCAGAATCGCCGCATGAGGCGAAGCCTAGTCAACCGCCTCCCCGCGACCGTCCTCCCGGCGATGATTGCGACGGTCTTCACCCCGGTCGCCCGCGGCCGCCATCAGCCGTTCACGCAGCACCTCGCGAAAACGCGGATCCGGCCCCGGCC